>NZ_CP006681.1:900000-1175131 GCF_000565175.1 Spiroplasma culicicola AES-1
AACTGCTGGAAATGCTGTTGTTGCATGTACAAATGACAGAATTACAAGTCCTAAATTAGATCCTGATTTAGCAAAACAAATTATTGCAAAATTAGCTGGAACTGATGTGGCAAGTATTGATTTTGGTGATTTATTTTCAAGTGCTGATGTTACAACAGTTGTTGTAAATATTATTAATGACTTAATATCAAAACAATATAGTTATGATTCAACAAATAAGTTATTATCTCAATTAGGGCTTAACCAATATGCAAAACCTGGAGAATCTAATCTATTACCTGAAGATTTCTTAAATTTCTTTAATCAAAATGCTTCTACTATTGCAGAAGATATACTATTTACAGAATATACAAAATCAATTTCTTCTGGTATTAGAATGGACTTTACACAAGCAAATTCTTTATATGCTTTAAATCCAATAAGAGAAACTACTGTTAAATCATTTGATGGTGAAAGCGATATTAAAGTAAATATTCAAGATAAAATTTGATTCAATGGTAAGATCTGAGCTAAAGGTTCAGAAAGTGTTGATGGAAATAAAGAACTACCAAAATTAGAAGATTTAACTGAAGAATATGCTTCTAAAAAAGCAATTTTTAAAATTGGTGCCACTGAAAGTAGCGCAAATGAAATAACTGCAAAAACTGCTTTAAAATTAAGATTCCAAGATTATTTTGAAAATAAATTAATGAAAGATATTATTTCTAACTTACTTACAACTTCATTTATTGAAGCAAATATGTTCAATATTTCTTCACAAGCTGGAGAAAATTCAAATAAAAATGGGGCATATTTAAATATTTCTAATACATTATTTTCAAAAACTCAAAGTTGAAATACATCTTCAACTGCAGATTGAAAAACAAATGTAAAAATGGTTTGAAGTTATAAAATTGATAATACAGATCAAAAAGCAGCAGCACAAATTAAAACAGCTTTTAATGCTTTAAATAGTTTTATTGATACTTCTACAGGTGAACTAAAAGACGACACTTCATTATTTAAATTAATGGAAGATTTTAAAACTAATTTAGGAAGCGAAACACCTATTTATAATGGTGATGGTTCAAATGCTTATGATTCTTTCTTTGGAAAAGAAGGATTTAAAGGAATAACTATCTATGAAAATGGTGTTAGCATTGGAACTAGTCCAATTGCAAATAAGGCATATGAAGATGCAGTTAAAACTTCAACTAAAGCTGGAATATTATTAAATAGTAATACACTTCCATTCTTTAATGATACAGATAACTCAAACATTGCAGAAGTTGTATTTGTGTTACCAATTTACATGATTGAATTATTGGGTGCAAGTATTGGTAGTGAAAATGATGTTTACAAAATTAATGGAGCCCCTTCTTCAACAATTGATGAAGAAGAAAATTCAGTTGCTATTAATTTTGGTCCAACATCTCAAAGTTCTACAAGATATAGTGATGTTTGAAATAATTTAAATAACATGAAATATCATTCAACTGATGTAAGAACTATTGCAAGTAATGAGGCAAATAGACAAGCTATGATAAACCAAATAAAATATGTGGTTTCTCAAGATACTTCAGTTTCAGATCTTGCAAAAACAGTATTGTATTCACAATACTTAGATGTAGATGAAATCTATTATGCAGGTTTATTTGACCAAATTGGTAGATACATTAAATCGGATGAAGACGAAGATGATTAAAAACTAAAACTATGTTTTAGTTTTTTTATTTATTTTGTAAAATAACTATGTGAGGTAAAAAATATGGAAAATTGTATATTTTGTAAAATTATTAATAAAGAAATTCCTTCAAAAGTAATCTATGAAAATGAATTTACAATAGCATTTTTAGATGTATTTCCAAATTCTGATGGTCATTGCTTAGTAATTCCCAAAAAGCACTTTGAAAATTTTGAATTAACAGATGATCAGTATGCTTTTGAAGTTTTAAAAACTAAAAAAGAAGTTATCAAAATTTTGAGAAATAAACTACCTGTTGAACCAACTGGTTTTAACTATATTTCTAATCAAGGAGAACAGGCTTTTCAAACGGTATTTCACTATCATGAACATATAATTCCAAAATATGTCAAAGAAGAAGGATATACTTTTGTTATTAAAAAAGATGAAGCAAAAATGACTGATTTAGAAAAATTACATCAATTATTTAAATAAAAAACTCAATTTAAAATTGAGTTTTTTATTTATTAAAATGTTTTAAAAAGCTTTTACCCTCTTCTGTAAAGATTTTTGAAGTTCACCCTTCACCCTTTACTTTAGATAATTCATCATTGATTTTATAAATTCGTGCATCAAGTGCATCTAATGAAGAGACAATTACTCCTTCGATCATAATTGGTTCAATTGGTGAACCAAATTCATTTTTACCATGACTTGATAAAATAATATGTTGTAATTTAACAGCTTCATTTCTTTGTTCTTCATTTAATTTTAATTGCTCAATTAAGCTTGCAATAAAAGTATTTCCAATTGAAATGTGACCCAATAGTTTACCTTCATCAGTATATTCTGTTGCAGTTTTACCCTTCATTTCAATTACTTTTCCAATATCATGTAATGTAGCTCCACAATAGATCAATTCTCAATCAATATCTGCATAATTGTAAACTTCTTTTAAACCCATTGCTCCTTTTACAAGAGAATAACTATGTCAAATTAATCCCCCAATTAAGTTATGGTGAATTGAAGTTGCAGCTGGATAAGTTTTAAATTCTTCTTCATATTTTTGCAAGATTGTTTTTGTAATTTTTTGATAAACTCCATTTTGTAAACCATCAATTAAAGTTATCAATTCATCATAAATTTTATCAACATCAATTGGAGCACTTATTGCAAACTCTTCTGCTAAAATTCCAAATGTAGAGTAATCTTTTTCTTCTATTATTTGATAGTGATTAATTTTTAATTGCAATTGTTGGCGATATAAATTAACGTTTGCATCAATTTTAATGAGACTATCCACTTTAATTGTTTGTACATCCTTTTCATCTGCATTTCATAATCTTGCTTCGATTCTTCCGGTTTTATCCACTAAATTGACAATTAAATAATTTGAACCATTATTACCTGTTGATAAAATGACTCTTTCAACACGAGCAACAAGTTCTAAAGATTTGATTTCACTATTTATTTCAAAAATTTTCATAAAATATTTCCTTTTCAATAAAATTATTTTATCAAAAAAGCACTTATGAATTAAGTGCTTTTTAAATTAATAATCCTGGGTTTTGAATTATGTCATTAAATTCTTTTGTAAATTCAATTGCATCTTTAATATCAATTAAAGTAGTATCAAAGTTTACACAAACATTAACATAATTTGATAATATCATTTCACCTTTTAATTTTGAATGAACTGCACCAACTGATAATGAAATAATTGATGATTCATCTAATTGGATTGATGAAGATAAGACATTAAATTGAGATAAATCAATTAACATAATGTTTTTTGCACTTTCAATTTCTTGATTTGTATCAACTTGTTTTGCTATATCAATGATTGAAGTTGAATTTTCAACAACAATATCAACAAAACCAAATTTATTGCCAATACTTCTTGCAAGTGAAATAGTTGAATTATTATTATAATCAAATTCATCAAATTTATTTAATACCATTTTTAATGCTTTTAAATAAAAAGTATTTAAATTTAATTCAACCCCTTTTGCTTTATAAGGATCAAACATTAAAGTATGTAAATGTAGTAATGCTGTTACATCAACTTCAAAGTTAATTGAACTTGTTTGTTTTGAAGTAATATTTACATTTGCTGGATCAATTTTATTAAATTTCATTTCTGAAAGTTTTTTATTTAATTGATCATGTTTTTCTTCTAATTGAGCTAATTGTGATTTAATTGAAGAATCATCATATTCTTGATTGATAACTTTAATTTCTTCAACTGTTTTTTGCTCAACATCAGAAGGTTTTTCTTCTGTTTGTTCTGGTTCAACTTCAAGAGAATCAATAACAACATCTTCAAGAGATATTAAATCTTCATTTTCATCACTTGCAAATTTTGATAGAAATTGAGATTCATTAACTGTTTTTAAAATTTGTGTTTCTCTAATTTCAGGATTATGATTTTCAAAAATCTTGATATCTTTTTCATCTTCTAATTTTAGGGCTTTTAAGTTAGTCAATTCTTGAGTAATTGAATCACTTACAGTAATTGGTTGAGGATATTCATGTTCATTTTCAATCGGACTTGATTGTGGTTTTGCAAATACATTTAATTCTTCAAAGTTTAAATGAGCATTATTTTGTTCTAAAGTTTCAACTGATTGAGAAGAAGTTGTAGCTTCATTTAACTGAATATCAAAATCTTTTGCCATTTCTTTAATTGAAACTTCTTTATCAACTTCGTGAGCACCTTCAGCAGTTAGATGACTTAATAATTCAAGTTCTTTTGTAACACTATCATCTGAACTAATAGCGTTTGCACCTCTTTGTTCTCATAAATCATCATGGTGATCACTTATTTTTTCACTTCTTTCAATTGATTGTTGACCAATACTTGTAGGCATTTGGTTACTAAAATCAATTGTTTTAGTTGTGGTTTGTACAATTTCTTCTTCTACTTTAATTTCTTCAACTGGATGTTCAGCTTCAACTGATTGTTTTTCATTTTGAGATAAAAATTCTGGTTTAATATCTGTATTTAAATCAAAATCATCAGCTGGTTCAAAACTTATAGTTTCACCGTTTTCATCATTTAATGATTCTAAAAAACCATTTTCAGTCAATGCTTCTCTTAAAGTATCTCCAATATTTTGAGGTTTTTTTAAGACACCTGCTAATTCTTTTTGATTCATAACATCAAAAATTACATCTCCATGTGAAACAATTAATGATTCAATGATGTAAATATTGCGAATAACTCCTTCAATTGGAGATTCAATTTTAAATCTTTCTAATTGTGTTGAAATTTGGGCAAGAACTTGTCCTTGCTCTACTGCTTGTCCATCTTTAACAAACACTTTTTCAACAATACCCTTATATTTTCTGGGATTTTTAAATTTTATTTTTTCCATGTTTAGCCCCTCTACTACAAAAATGTGTTTTTGCCCTAAAACACTACATTTTTATTTTACATTATTTTACTTAATAATCTAACTTTTTTATTATTTATACTTAAAAGCATGTGCTTCTACTCATAAACTTGAACTTTCTTCTCATGATTTAGCAACTCTTTTAAAATTAAACAATTTTGGTCATTCTGTATAATCTAAATTTTCAGTATCATTTTTTAGTTTTTCAATTACTTCAAATAATTCTCAAAATTCATATTCTTCTATAAATAAAACTGGTCCAAATCCTTTAAAAATAAACATTGCTTGAATTAAAAATCAAATATAATCAAGTGAAAGCTCATCTAATGGCATTAACTTTAAATAATCAACATACGCATATAGTAAATATTCACATAATGTACATAAATCATCATATGAATACATTCTTACTCATATGTATTCAAGAATTTCATAGAATTTTTTTGATTTTTCAGTTTTAAATTCAAATACGTCTAACTTTTGGCCGCTTGGATCAAAAGCAAGATAAATATTTTTTAAATCCTCAATATTAATTAATTTATCTTCTGTTTCTTTTTTATTAACCCCTTTAGTCACAAGTGCTCTAACGAGATCTAAAGCTTTTGCTGTATTTATTAAGATATCTTCATATGTATTTTTAGCATCTTCATCTAAATAGTCTTTTTCTTCTACGAAATCTGCAATTTCATCTGAAGAAATATTAATTTTTTTAAACAGAACCATAGTATTTATATAATCTATATAGAAATCTGTTCAAAATTGTTCCTTTTCATATAACATTATTTCACCTAATTAATTTTCTTTAAATAAACCTTTATATTTTCAAGACTTTGTTTAAAAATATATTCGTTTTTCTGCATTTTATTTTGAAATTTATCATTATGCACTTCTATTATACCCATATTTGCTTTCATTGGTTTAAGTTTTTTTATTTTTTCATTAGTTATATAGTTAATTAAAGAGCCTAAAATTGTTTCTTTTGGAAAAGGAATAAATTTTCTATTTTCTTTTAAAGCTTTTAACGCAAAGAAAACAATAAATGATGAAGCAAATGATTCAATATATCCTTCAACTCCAGTTATTTGTCCTGCAAAATAGATATTTTTTTTGCGCATTACTTGTAATTTTTTATTTAAGATTTTGGGTGAATTTATAAAGTTATTTTTATGCATTACACCATATCTTACAAAATGCGCATTTTGTAAACCTTTTAAACTTGAAAAAATACGTTTTTGTTCAGTTCATGTTAAATTTGTTTGAAAACCAACCATATTATAAAGTTGTTCCAAAGCATCATCGCGACGTAATTGAATCACAGCATAAGACTTTTGATTATTATTTTCTAAATTATTTGGCGATAAAGGTCCATTCAGTAATGCCTTTTTGCCCATTACAGCAATTTGTTCAATTGGTTGACAACCTTTAAAAAAAATCTCTTTTTCAAATTCCTTTAATTTAACAGTTGATCCTGTAATTAATTTATTGTGAAATTCTTCAAATTCTTCTTGATTCAAAGGAATACAAATATAACTGTTATCATCACCATGTCTTGATTTGAAATATACTTGATTAAAATCGATTGATTCCTTAGTTAAAATTGGTGCTGAAGCATCAAGATAAAATAATTTTTGATTTCCTATAACACGATTAATTTCAGTTTTAAATTCTTCGCTTACTAAAGGACCACATGTAATCACAGTTAATTTCTTTTCATCAATATATTTTAATTCTTCTTCAACAACTTCAATATTTTTGTGTTCACGAATAGTTTTATCAACTAATTGTGAAAATAAAACACGGTCAACTGCTAAAGCATCATCTGCAGGAATAGCTGTTTTGTAGGCACAATCCAAAATAAAAGAATTAAGTAATCTTAATTCTTCTTTTAAGATTCCTACTGCATTTTGTGTTGATTTACTTCTAAATGTATTTGAACAAACCAATTCAGCAAAAGTATTTAAAGATTGAATTTCATTCTTATTGACATTCTTCTTTTCATATAATTTGACTTTAAATCCAATTTCTGCTAATTGATATGCCAGTTCACACCCAGCAAGTCCAGCACCAACAATAGTTACTTCCATAATTATTTTTTAGTTAACTCCTCAATTTTATCAAGATCAATTTGTCCCTCAAAAGTTCCATTATCTCTAACAGCTGTTCCAACATGAATATAATTAGATATTGTTTTACATTTATCAAAATTTGATAATTTAACTCCCCCACCAATTAAGATTTTAGTGTTTAAGTTAAGATTTTTTAAACGTTCTAAGATTTCAAAACCTTTTTCAATATCATTTCCCCCAGAAGTCAAAACACAATCAACATTTAAATCATTTAATTTTTTGTATTCAGTTACAAAATCTTCAACGCAATCAAATGCTTTATGAAAAGTTATTTGTAAATGTCCTTTTAATGCAATTACTTGTTTTAAAAATTCAATATCAATTGTATTATCTTGATTTAAAATACCATAAACAATACCATTTGCTTTTGTGGTTTTAATGAATTCAATATCTTTTAAAATTTGTGCTTTTTCTTCAGGATTTGAATAAAAATCTTTATGAGTATGTCGCACAATTACATTTACAGGAATTTGTGAAATTTCACAAACATCTTTAATTGTTTGATAATCTGGAGTATAACCTCCAAATTCAAGTTTGTCACATAATTCAATGCGTGAAGCTTGAGTTTTATTAATTGCAATTGCGTCTTCAACATTTTTGCCAATTACTTCTAAAAAAATCACTATAAATATTTCTCCAATTCTCTTACTTTATCTAATTTTTCTCAGCTAAATTCTGATTTCCCAAAGTGTCCATATTTTGCAGTTCTAAAGAAAATTGGTTTTCTTAAATCTAATTTCTCTAAAATACTTGCAACTTTAAAGTCAAAGTTTTCTTTCAATGCTTTTTGTAAAACATCCATTGGTACTTTATTAGTTCCAAATGCTTCAATAAAAATTGAAACTGGCTCTGCCATACCAATTGCATAACTTACTTGAATTTCAATTTGATCGGCAAGTCCTGCTGCTACCATATTTTTAGCAGCATAACGACACATATATGCCGCACTTCTATCCACTTTTGTTGCGTCTTTTCCAGAGAAAGCTCCCCCACCATGACGAGCATAACCTCCGTAAGTATCAACAATAATTTTTCTTCCAGTTAAACCAACATCACCAAGTGGTCCCCCAATTACAAATTTACCTGTAGGATTAATTAAAACTTTAAAATCTGTATTTAATCCATGTCTTTTAGCAACAACGTCCATGATGTTTTTCTTAATAAATGTTTCAAATTCTGTTTTGTTATAATCTTCATCATGTTGAATTGACATTAAAATTGTAGCAATGGTTGGATTTTTCATATTTGTATAATCCATTGTAACTTGAGATTTCATATCTGGTTGAGCATATTTAAATGCCCCTGCTTTTCTTAATTTACTTGCTAAATGCACTAAATCGTGAGCAATTTGAATTGAATAAGGCATATAAGTATTTGTTTCATTATTTGCATAACCAAACATGATTCCTTGATCTCCAGCTCCCAATTCTGCACCATCAACTCCCATAGCAATATCTGGTGATTGTTCTTTTAATTTAACTAAAACTTCACAAGTATTTGCATCAATTCCTGTAGCAGCATTATTGTATCTTACTTTTGCTAAAATCCTTCTAACTTGTTGTTCATAATCCACTTTAGCAATGGTTGTAATTTCTCCTGAAACTATTACTAAATCTTTTGTTGCCATAGTTTCACAAGCTACTCTAGAATTGGGATCTTGTTCTAAACAAGCATCTAAAATAGCATCAGAAATTTGATCACATAATTTATCGGGATGTCCTTCTGAAACTGATTCGCTTGTAAAATATCTTTTCATAATATATATTTCTCCTTCTTAATTTATATAAAAAAATGACCTTTAGAGGGGTCATTACTAATAAGCATAGCGTCTTATTGATGGTTTCCCCCTAATTTAAGCACCTAACTAAATAGGTTGCTACTACTTCAATGAGTTTTTTCTCTCAGTAGTTCTTAATAAGATTTATTAAGTCTGTACTTATATACTATCAAATTTTAAATTGATTTGAAAAGCAATTCAAAACTTTTAACATCATTTTCCATAAATCATTTATGCTTTTTATTTTTAAGTACTACTAAATTATACTTATTCTTATCAAATTTAGTTAAAAATTTTGCTGTTTTTTTGCGATTACAGTATAAATCATCAGTTGGTTGAAAAATAGTCACTTTAACTGGAGCTTTATTAATATTTTTTGCTAAATATTTTACAGCTTTTTTATTTTGAAAATATTGTCTTACTGAAAAAGAGCCATATTGTAGATTATTTTTCGTGATCAAATCAATTTCATTTTTGCCTTCAACCATATCTTCACCATGAAGTTTTTCAATTACTTTTAAGTTCATATTAAATAAAGTACCAAAAAAGACAGTAAAATTAAATGATTTTGAATTTTTATATGCTTTGTTAACTCTTAAATTTAGAGCAACCATTTGGCTAATAGTATTATCATGCAAAATTTTGCTCAAAACTGCTAAATTAAATCCACTTGATATCAAGATAATTTCTTTATCTTGATATCGTTCTTTAATTGATTCAATCATTTCTTTAACATCAGATAATAAAGTTCCTTGATTTTGTTCTAAATCATGTTGATTTTTAACTCCTCTTTGATCAAAACTAATAAAATCATATTTAAGTTTATTATTGCTTATATATTTATATAAATTATCAAATTCCTCATATGTACTGTGAAAATCTGGAACACATAACAATAAAGGATCATTATTTTTGTTAATTGCTCCATTTATTTTTAATTCAAAACCATCTTTTGTTTTAAAAATATTATTATTGATAAATTCACCTCTTTGAGAAACTACTGGATTAAATTTATAAGAATTAAATTTAACAGTTCTTGCTATTAAATAAATCAAAACAATAAATAAAAGTGTTCCTAAAACAACATAAATAATTAATGAAATCATGTCTCATACCATTGGTAACATAGTTTAATTCACCTCAACTATAAAATTGATTTTAACATAAAAAAAATACAACCTATAATGTTGTATTTTATATTTATTTAAATATTAATCTCCATGAGACAAGTCAAGTGCATAAACATCAAATTGACCCATAAATCAGAATGCAAAGATGACATTTTGTTTTCTAACTATAAATTCGTCATTTCCCATAACATTTATAGCTTCATAAATAACGTTACCTGCATCTTGCTCTAAATTAATTCTCATTCTTTCAAAGTCGTAAATTGTAGATCTACCATACATTTCATTCTTACGTTCAAATTCTACTTCAGTTAAAATTCTTTCATAAGTATCTCTATATTTAGCAGCACTTTTTAAACGTTGTTCTAATCCCCTACAAACGTTTTTTACTTCTTTGTCTAATGCGAATAATGCTTCATGTAAATTTCTAAGTTTGTCATGTCTTTTCATATCGTCATCTCCCGCGAACTCTCTAAATATCTCTGAGAATTTATCTCATTAACAATAATATTATAACACAAGTTTTGCTTTTTTGTTATGCATATTGTTAATGTAAAACCCCTAAATAACTATGTTATTATCTCATATTTTAACTAAATTTACAATTGAAATTGCTTCTTGGGTTGAAGAAAAATCACTATTAGATAGTGATTTTTTAATTATTAAATTTTAACTATAAAACTCATTCATATAGTAATCAATAAATTGTCAATTAGTATTTTTATCTCAATTGATTGATCAAGTCATCATTCCTTTTAAATAAATATCTTTTGCAATTAAATAATCAGTTGCCTCTTTAATATCATTTTCTTTAATTTGACCATTGGCAGCTGCATCAATATTTGATGGTAGACCTCATAATAATTTGTCTGCATCAATTTGATAAAAATCATCTTTTCCTTCAATAATATATTTTGCAATTAGATATAAAAATTCTGATTTTAATTCTTCAACATTTTGAGGTAATCAATAAATATCTAAACCAAGTTCTTGACGATCTTCATCTTGAAGATTGATTCCATCTCCTGCTTGATTATAGAATTGGGGACTTATGTAATCATAATATCCTTCTAATTGTTCAAGATAAGGAATATAACTGGCACCAATTCTATTTACTTTTAAATATGGAAACTCTGGTGCCATTGAAATAACAAATTCTCTATCTTGTTTTGCTAAAGTTTCTTTGACTTCTATTAAAGCTTGAGGAATAACTTTTTGATTATCAGCTGCATTAATTGCAGTTTGTTCTAAATCAATATCAACTCCATCAAAACCAAATTTATCAACCAATCTTAAGATTTCTGCTACAAATTCTTCTTTTTGATGTTCATATAAATTAATATGAGCATCAGCTCCTCCAAGAGATAAAATTACTTTTTTACCCTCTTGGTGTAATTGTTCAACTTCATTTGCAAAGAACTCATCTTTTTGATCTTGATCCATTTCTGGATGAGTTGCTACTAATGGAATAAATGTTGGAAGTTGACCATCTTCATATGATTTGAAGAATGATACATGAATAACATTATATTCATTTGGTGTTTCTGTTAAATCAATATATTTTGCAAGTCCTCCTTTATAACCAACTGCATCTTCAAAATTATGTCAATAACCAATTAAAATATTTTCTTGTTCAGTTTGATTATTTGTTTGAACAAATAAGGTTGAAGTATTTGCTCCAGCTAACCCTGTTGAAGCTATAAGTGATAATAATACTTTCATAATTTATTTACCTTTCTTTCTCAAACCCACCCTGCCATCCTTAAAATAGAGTTATTTTTTTCATCCATTCAATTCATTTAATATTAATTTTATCTTAACTTATTGATTTTTAAACTACTATCACTTGAAAGTGTTATTTCATGTAACATTTAAAAATAATAAAAAACTGCTTTTAGCAGTTTTTTTAACTATATCTATATCATTGATAATCCAATGTATTTTAATGCTGTTGATAATGCTTGAATAGCATCTCCAACATAATAATTCATTGTATCTGGATTTCCTTGTCTTGCAGCTAGATCAATAAGATCTGCTCCATCCAATAATAATTTTTTAGCTTGAACTATTTCTTGTGTATGTTCTACATAATTTAAATAATCATAAGCTTGACTTACCATTGGATAAGATCTTTGGATATATACTACTTTTTCAAATATACTAGTAAATTGTACAGAATAAGCTAACTGATGAATTGATCCATCTGTAAAATTCATCGCTTGATTCTTATAACCATCATTTGTATTATATGCAATGTATTTTAATGCTGTTGATAATGCTTGAATAGCATCTCCAACATAATAATTCATTGTATCTGGATTTCCTTGTCTTGCAGCTAGATCAATAAGATCTGCTCCATCCAATAATAATTTTTTAGCTTGAACTATTTCTTGTGTATGTTCTACATAATTTAAATAATCATAAGCTTGACTTACCATTGGATAAGATCTTTGGATATATACTACTTTTTCAAATATACTAGTAAATTGTAAAGAATAAGCTAACTGTTGAATTGATCCATCTGTAAAACTCATTGCTTGGCTCTTATAACCATCAATATAATTGTTTTCATTAATAACTTCAACATTATTTTCATTTGAAACTAATGTTGGACTAATAGCTGAACTCCCCATTGAGAGTGCTCCAATTAAACTCAATAATTTAAACATATAAAAATTTCCTTTCTTCAACTTTCCCACCCTACCATCCTTTTTACTTGATGTGATATTCATTTTCATTAATTCTTTTTATATAACTTTTAGTATAACTGTTCATATTAAAAAAAACTATCAACAAAAAGTGTAATTATTAATGAAATGCCACTAATAGGGAATAATATTTTAGTGGATATAAAAAAATCTACATTCCTTTTGTATTGAATGTAGAATTTATTTTTTATCTTTAGAAAATATTAATTTTTTTCAATTCTTTCAATTTTAATTGCTTTATTATTTTTAAATTCAATTTTAACAGCTCTTAAAATTCCAGAATTTTCACTTGGTTTAAATTTAGTTGGTAAACCTGTTTTTTCTTTATGAATAACTTCATCAGGATTGGCACCAATTATTGAATTTTGTGCACCACTCATTCCAATATCTGTAATATAAGCTGTCCCTTTAGATAAAATAGTTTCATCTGCAGTTGGTACATGTGTATGGGTTCCTACAAGTGCAGAGATTTGTCCATCATAATTATAGGCAAAAGCCATTTTTTCTGCACTTGCTTCTGCATGAAAATCTACAATATGAATATCACTATTATCTTTTTCAAGTAATTGATCCATTACTTCATAGGGATTATTAACATGTTCCATAAAAGTTTTACCCATTAAATTAGTAACTCGAATTTTTACATTATTTTTTTCAACTAAAATTGTTCCTTTTCCTGGAAGATAAGAATTTAGATTCATTGGTCTTAATAAATCACTAGTTTGACCAATAAATTCAATTGTTTCTTTAACCTTGAAAACATGATTTCCTGTTGTAATAACATCAACATTTAGTGCTTTTAAAAAATCATAATGATTCTTATTAATTCCTTTTCCATGTGAAATGTTTTCTCCATTGGCAATTATAAAATCAATATTGTGTTCCACAACAATATTTTTTAATTCTTTTTCTAAAACATCTCTTCCTGGTTTTGAATAAATGTCTCCAATTACTAAAATATTCATTAAAATTCTCCCTCTATAGAAGAAATCAATGTATTTACATCAATTTTTGCTTGTTTATATTCTCCAATTTTATCTTTAATAAAATCTGCTTTTACTTTTAATTTAAGTTTTGTTTCAATGTCTTCCAAAGTATTTACTGTTTTTGAAATGCTATCGTGAATTGCTGCTCTTGAAACTCCAGCTTCTTCTCCAATTTCTTGAAAAGTTAAATCTTCAAAAAAATATAATTCAAAGTAATGTTTTTGTTTTTCTGTTAATAACTCTTTATAGTAATCATAAAGCTCAGTGATTTCGATTGTTTTTTCAATATTATTCATCGTCATCCTCTTCCATAAAGTCACTTGTCAATTCTCATAAGTAGTCATCAATATCAAATTCTTTTAAATCATCAACTTTTTCACCAAATCCTACAAGTTTAACGGGAATATTTAAAATATCTTTAATTGCAATTGCAATTCCACCTTTACTTGTACCATCCATTTTAGTTAAAACAATTCCTGTAACTTGAGTTGCTTCTGAAAAAGCTTTTGCTTGGTTAACTCCATTTTGACCAGTTTGAGCATCAATAACAAGAAGTCTTTCATGAGGTCCATCATCAACAGTTTTTTTGACAATTTTTGTCATTTTTTCTAATTCTTTCATTAAATGTTCTTTATTTTGTAATCTTCCAGCAGTATCAACTAATAGTAAGTCATAATTGCCTTCAATTCCTTTTTTAACACCATCAAAAACAACACTTGCTGGGTCTTTTGAATTTCCCTTTACAAGATCAACTCCTGTTAATCTTTTAGTACATCATTCTTCTAATTGTTCAACTGCTCCAGCCCTAAAAGTATCTGCAGCTGCAATTAAAACTTTTTTACCCATTTTTGAATAATAGTTAGCAATTTTAGCAATACTTGTAGTTTTTCCTACTCCATTTACTCCAACCATCATAAAGATGTTTAAACGATTATCTTTTCAGTTTAAACCAGTTTTATATTTTCCTGAATCTAAATAAATATCATATAAAGCTTCTACTAAAATTTCTTTAATATCATTAAAACTAGCTTTTGGTTTTACTTTTTTTTGTACCTTATTTGATACTTCTAAAACCATTTTCATGCCCATATCTGTTTTAATTAAAACATTTTCTAATTCCTCAAAAAAATCACTATCTGGTTCTTTGTATTTTTTACTTAATTTTTTAATATCACTAGAAAAAGTAAGAGTTGATTTGTGTTCTTTTTTATGTATTTTTTCTTGTTTTTTAATATTTCTTCGTTCTTTTAAATTACTTCAAAAACCCATAATTTTTCTCCACTTCTAAACAATATAATTGTATAATAAAAATGATTGATAATCAGAATGTCGGGTGAAAATAAATGAAAAAAATGCTAAAAATCATGTTTGCTTTAAGTTTAAACGTTGTGCCTTCAAGCATAATTCAAAGTTATACAAGAGTTGATGATAATAAATTTAAAAAGTTTTTACAAGAAAATAACATTGATTTATATTTTAAATTTGATTTATCATTTAAAAATAATGTTTCTGGATTTATTTATAAGAATATTGAAAATATTTTAAAAGTAAATTTAGAAGATTATGATTGAGATCCAAGTGTTTTAGATCACTTAGATATTGATATTTTAAAATATGAAGATTATAAACTAACTTTAAATTTTAAAGATAAAGAAGGTATTAGTTTTTTACATGAACAGATCAATAAAGAATTTGATTTATTCTTATATAATTATGACAATTTTTCAACATTACAAAAAGAATTAGATAAACATGACTTTAATTTAAAAGATCTAGATTTTACTTTTAAAGACACTTTTAACCAATTGTGTAGTGAATACATTTACTTTAATGGTGAGCATGATTTTTATGATTATTTAGATTTTGAATATATTTCAGATGAATCAGATACATTAGTTTCTAATTTCTTGGGTTCAAATCAAATTTATGTCAAAATTAAAGATACAAAATAAAGCAGCAATTAAAATTGCTGCTTTATTTTAGTTAAAAAACAATTAATACTATTGTTATTATAATGACAATAAAAATTAATGAATAAGCACCATTTTTTAATCACATTTTTTTCATATCTTTTTGTTCTTTTTTACTTTTTCAATAGTTAATTATCATAAATAACAACCAAAGAAATATTAAAAGCCCTATAGAACCTCAAATGTAAAAATCTAAATCATTAACCTTTGCAAAAACTAATGAACTTATTTTAAATAGAATATTTTCTTTCATTTTTATACTCTCCACTACTATAAAACTTTTTTTATTCTTCATTTTCTAATTTTTTATTCTCATCAGAGTTTTGATTTGTACTATTTTTACTTTTTTTTGAAACATTTAGCATTCTTGGTGATGAACTAAATAGCTTCATTAAAACCATTAAAATAATAGGAACTACCATTAAAATTCCAGTAATTATAAGTACTCATTTTAATATTTTTTTCTTCTTACCTTCTTCTAATTTTTTTCACTTATCTAACGTTCAAAAATAGCACCCAAAAAGTACAAGTGATACTATTAAGCCAAACCCTAATCAGAATTCTAATGCATAGTTAGTTTTCTTGCTCACAAAATTTAACAATATTATTGTAAAATCATTCATTTCTTTTTAACTCCATCAATTAAATAAATTTTAACCTTTTATTTATGTTTTAAAATTATAAAATTCTTTATCTTAAAACTATTTTACTATTAGATATATGATGTAAGCACTAATCATTACAACTGCAAGAATAATTAATATTAATGCGATTATTCTTTCTGCATTAGATAATGTACGACTGCGATAACGATAATTTACTGGAAAAAATCTTTCCCAACGTTCATTAAAACTACCTTCTTTAACTAAAAATGCTCCAATAAAACATGCAAGTATTGATATAATACCTGTAATTATTAAAAGAATTTTTATAAATCCTTTTTTAGGAGTCTCTCTCATTGCTCTTCATTTTGCAACAAATATATATTGTAAAATACCTAATATTGTAGAAATTACTAGAACTGTAATTAAAATTACTATTCAACCCCAGCTTGTTAATCAATTAGTATCCATTTTAAAAACACCTTTCTTTTTAAATTCAAGTTCAACTAAATAATCCAATGCAAGTAACAATTGCTATAAAGATAATTATTACTACTAAAATTTTTGTTACTTTGGAATGTTTTTCACCTTTTTCTCTTTCACTTGGATCAATTTTAGTTGGAAAAAATAATTCTCCTACTCACATGTGATAGTCATCCATAATAAAACCACCAACTAATATTCCAATAAACGATATTATTCCGGTAATTACTAAAACCACTTGTAAAGTTTTTTTCCTTTTTCCTTCTGCTAACTGTCTTCATTTAGAAACTCATATAAACTGTAAAAATGTTAAAACACAAATAAAAATTACTATTCCAAATGTAACTGTTATATATATTCAACCATCATTTTTAATTCAGTCAATAAACATTTTATTTCTCATACCACTTTCTATTTTTTTATTATACCTAGAAAAAAATAAAAAAATATCTCTGCTAGAAATAACAAATTTAAAGGGGAAATGATTAACTAACTAATCATTTCCCCTTATTTATTCATATATAAAAATGATATCAATATATTTTGACATCATTTTTTGTTTTTTTAATTTACTTCATTTAAAAAAGATTGTGCATATTCTTTAAATCAAAAATAACTATCTTTAAAAATTCGTTTTTTTGAACCATTTCCTTCATTATCTAAATCAACATAAATTAAACCATATCGTTTTGTCATTTCATTTGTTCCACTTGATATAACATCAATTGGTGTTCATAATGTATAACTAAATATATTAACACCTTCAGCAATTGATTCTTTTAGTAAATCTAGATGTTGCTTAATATAGGAAATTCGATAATCATCATGAATTTGATTATCTTTTGTTAAAAAGTCATCTGATCCAAGTCCATTTTCAGCAATCATTATTGGCAAATTAAATCTTTCATGCATTTCATGAACTAATATTTTAAGTCCAATTGGATCAATTTGTCATCCTCATTCTGATGCTTGTAAAAAAGGATTTGCCCCAGTAGTTATTAAATTTGAATCTAACTCTTTAATATTTTCAGTTGATGTTGTTCCAGAAGAGTAATAACTTAAAGCAATCCCATCAATTGGATTATTTTTAATTAATTCTAATTCACCATCTAAAATATTTAAAGTTATTTTTTTTGCTTTAAAATAATTTTTTATATAAGTTGGGTATTTCCCTTTTGCCATAACTTCATAGTAAAAATAATTTTTTATTTGCATTTGTTGTTGATTAAATAATACGTTTTTTGGATTACAATCAATTGGATAAGTTAGGAATGACGCTGTCATTCCTAAAAATTGAAAGTCATTAGCAATTGTTTTTCCAAATTCTATTAATTTAGCCAATGCAACAAATTGATTATGTAATGCATTATAACAAACACTTTCAAGATTTTCAAAAGCATCATCAACGATTCCAGCTCCATGTCATGAAGTAAAAAGTGTAGCATTAATTTCATTAAATGGAATTCAATATTTTACATATTTCTTAAAACGTTCCACTACAAATTTAGCATATTGTAAATAACCATCAATAAATTGTTTATTATGTCATCCCCCATACTTTTCAATCATTACATATGGAATGTCGTTATGAATTATGGTTACTATTGGAGTGATATTATTTTCTTTTAAAGTTTTAAAAATATTTTCATAATATTCAACTGCTTTTTGATTTATAACACCATCACAATTTGGCATTATTCTTGATCATGCAATTGAAAACCTAAAACAATTCATATTTGCTTCTTTAAAAAATTTTATATCCTCTTTATATGTATTATAGAAATCAATTCCTTCACGCTTAGGAAAATATAATTCTTTTTCATGTTCAATTGCAAATTTTAATTTTTCAGTTGTCATTCTGCGATCTTTTGCAGTTATATCTTTTGGTTTATTGTTTTTATCAAAAAAACGTAAATCTGCAACTGTTAATGTTTTTCCATCAATATCAAAATTGCCTTCTGCTTGAGCAGCACAAATTGCTCCACCTAACAAGAATTTATTATTTTTATTATTCATTTATTTGCCCTCTTCTATAATCGTTAATAATTTTTTTATATCCTTTTTTAAATTTTGCATTAAACATATTATTTTTTTCATCAATATTTCCAAATGTTATTTCTGTTTGTCATAAAGCATTAAAAAGTTCATTTTTAAATTCTTCAATACCTTTGATGTCATAGAGATTTACATATTTTTCAAAAATATTATCTTTAATTTTTGTTAATTTTAAATCTAAGGCATTAAAATTATTTACTATTTCAGTATTTTGTTTTTTATAATCATTAATTTGTTTTATTAAAATATCTTTTTGATTATCCAAATTAAATTGATTATATTTATCTATCGCTTGATTAATTTTAACTTCCTCTTTTTTATTTGCTAATTTTTCAGCTTTAATAGCTTTTTTATAAAGTGAATTTCTAATTCGTTCTTCTTTTTGAATAATTTTATCCAACTGTGTAGTTAATTTTGTTTCATATTTTATATAGTTAAAATAATCTTCAATAGTTTTTTTATTGTCTACTAAAATTTGAATATATTCATTATTAATTGTTTTTACTTTTTCTTTAATTGTTTTTTTATCTTCACTTGTAGAAGCACTAATAATTTGTGCATATAAGTTTGTAATACTGTTAAATATTTTTTTAGTATACTTAATTTCATTTTTCTTTTCTTGATAAATCAAAAGTGTAAATATCAATCCACTACCAATTGCAATAATAGCTGCAACTAAGAAAAGAATTTGATTAGTTGTTCCATCCATTCCAGTTGTATTAAATACTCCTAAACCAGCAGGTCTAATTTGTTCAATTTTTAAAAGTCCAATAAACAATCCAGCAACTCCAGCACCAGCACAACCAGCTAAAAATGGTTTTACTCTTGGAAGTGTTGCTCCATAGATCATTGGTTCTGAAATTCCAAATATCCCTGTAGCAATTGTTCCAATTGAATATGTTTTTAACTGATAATTTTTGGTAATTATTATAATTGCAATAATTGCTCCAAGTTGTCCAAAGACACTAATTCTAAAAGCTGTCATCATGGCAGTTGGAACTTGGGGATCTGCAAAGATTGTTGGAATACTTATTGTTAAACCAACAGCAACGTGAACACCTGTTAATACCAAGATTTGATATAAAAAGGCAAACAACATTGGGCCAATTCCTAATGGTCATTTTTCAACAAATAGCACTATATTTGCAAATCCCAATTCAATAAAACCAATTATTGGTCCAAATAAGAAAAGGATTGGAATTAATGCTAGTGTATATACAATTAATGGTCTAAATAACAAATCTATCAATGAAGGTATCCATTGTTTTACTCATTTATCCAATAAGGCAACTAATATTCCCGCCAAAATAAATGGCAAGATACTTCCTTCATAAGAACGAATCAAAATCGGAAAATCTCCCAATTTAAAAAGTAGTCATCCTTCTGATCCTTTTCCTTGAACTCAATCTCCAAATTGTGCATCTTCAATTGGCACAATAGTTGCACCATATAGCATTCTAGATGTAAGTGTTAAACCAACACCAATTGCAATAATGGTATTGCCCTTAAAATATTTAGCTGTAGAATAACAAAACATTACCCCTAAAAGATTTATAGAGACTTTTGAAAAAATAAAAATTAATCCTTCAAAAATTCCATAATCTCCAGGAAGAGTTGCTACATTTTCAATTACTTTAGTTTCAACTAAAATAGATTGTAATGCTGCAATCAATCCAACTGCCATCAGTATTGGTAAAAGTGGAGTCATAATTCCAGAAATTGTTTGTAAAATTTTTTTACCAAATGATTGATCAATTGATGGAGCTAAATTATTTTTTAAATTAAAATAAGCACTTCCATCTAATACTTTATCGATCTGTTCTTTTACTTTAGCAACTTCATTTCCAATAATTATTTGTAATTCATTACCATTTCAATTTATTCCTTTGACAAGTTCTATTTTTTTAATCTCATCTATTTTTACTAAATCAGGATTTATAATTAAAAATCTAATTCTTGTAACACAGTTATATACCTTACTAAAATTTTCTTGTTTTCCAACTAGTTCAATTAATTTTTCACTTGTAATTAAAAATTTAGATTTATATCCTTTTATTTCATGAATATTTTTTCTTTCTTCCATTTTTTATCTCCTTTCCAAAAAATTATATTATTTGGATTTAATATGAATCATAATAAACATAGAAGTGGAATGGAATTTTTAAAAGTACTTTTAAAAATTTAAAAATATTGATAAAAATAAATAGGTAAATGCAAAATGTCTAATAGAAAATAATGAGTCATCTTTTTCATAGTCTAAAATAAGCTTATTATTAAACAAGTCACTATCAATTTCTTTTACTTGATTTAAGGTCGTGATTAAAAATTGCCCTCTTTGATATTGATATTCAAATAGTTTCAAAAAATATTTTTTTAAACTTTTACAATCTCGACCACAAATTATAAATAAATTTATTTTAAATTCTTTTTTATTAATATATTCAAAATTATCAATATAACTACAATTAACAATTTCAACAAGAATATTTTTTGATCTTAAAATTTCTTGAAAATATAAACAAGCCATATAAGATTGATAACTTGAATAAATTCTAATTTTTTTATACTTTAATATTTCTTGGCAAATATTTATTATAAAATTTATATTATTTTGTAATCAACGATAGATATTAAATGTAAAATCATCAATTTTAATTACTTGATTAACATTCTTATGAAAATGTTCTCTTTCATTTTTTAATTTAAATATTAATTCTCTATATCCAGAAAACTTTAATGATTTACAAAAATAAGTCACTGTTGATTGACTTACAAAAGATAATTGAGCAAATTCTTTTAATTTTAAAAAAATATTATCTTGAAAATTTGTTATTAAATTTGCAGCCATTACTTTATATGTCGATAAGCTAGTAGTTTCATAAAAATCTTTTAAAAAAGATATTAACATAATTTTTCCTTTCATTAAAATACATTTATATTTAAATTTAATTTAAAATTTTTGATAATTGGCAATTTTATATTTGATAACGTTTTATTATACATAATCTCAGAAATTACTATTATCTAATTTTAAATTAAAAAAATAATGTAAATTGGTAATTTAAACCAAATTTACATATCACATTATACCAAATAAGAATTTTAAATATTCTCAAAATCTTAAAGAACTCTTAAATAAAAAATAGGTTTGTTACAAAATTTGTAACAAACCTATTTAAACTTATTATTCTTTAATTTTTTTAATATAGATAAAGTACCCTCCAGTTAATAGTATAACTGAAATCAAAGTATAAATTAAATATATGTAAGCTGTATTAATAACTCGTTTTGATAATTCAACTCCAATTATTGGTCGCTGTTCAAAACTAGTATACTGTTCTGTATTTTGAGATGCTAAAGGATTTTCTAAAATTTTAGCAGATCTAATATCAGGAGCTTCAGTTATAAAAAACTCATTCATATATAAATCTTGAGAAAATGAACTATTTACTCCAGAAAATAACGACATATAAAGAAATGAGGTAAATGGATTAATTAGATAATGCTTCATATATTTTAAATCATTATTTTGAATTTGCTCATATATTTCATCTCCTGAGCCTATTGGTGCTTGATAAAAATCATTAATAATACTAAATAAAATTGTTATTCAAAGTCTTTGGCCATTATTTACTTTTAAACTTTCATAAATTGTTTCTTCTACTGTTCTATCAGCTTTAGTGTCAAATGTATTTTTACCAAATAGCATATATAAATTTTCAAACTGACTATTATAGTAATCTTTTTGAGAAAAATAATATAGATAATAATTTTTAATTAGTTTATTAATACTTTTAAGTTCATTTGTATTAGTGATAATTTTCAAATCTTTATTTATTTTTTCAATTGTTGTGTCACTTTCCAATCATTTCATATAATCGATAAGTTGATTTTTTCCAATTATATTTTTATTATTTTCTGAAATAAAATAATTGTCTTGCCTTATTCCAATTGAATTATCTTTAATAGTTGACTTAAAAAATCAAATACTTTTTAAGTCTTTTGCTTCATCACTAATTGTGAATTTTGTATTTCAGTTAAAAGTAACTGAGTTATTTAAATATATATCAAAATCTAAACCAAGACCAACATTTAAGAAAAACTGCATAAAAGAAGTATTCTTGCTAGTGCCCAATTTGATCACATTTTCAATTTCTTCAAACGATAATGAACCTTGTGGTCTAGATGATTCATTTGCAGCTTTTTCTGTAATATCTACAATTTTATTTAAATCATTTAATTCTTGAATATTTTGCAAAAGATACATCATTAGACCTGAAGAATTTTTTTCGTCTTTTACAATTGTATCCAAATCTTTTAAATGAGCAATTCTTTCACTTGAAGTACCATAGGTATCATTTGTTAATATAAAAGTAACAGCTCCTGTTACAGGTGAAAAAATAAATAAAGTGGCAAAAAATGAACTAAGTCCAATTAACAATTTTGGTTTGTTAAAAGAACCAATCAAAATTATAAAACCTGTAATTAATAAATCATAAATAAATAAAGAGCACATCCCTGGAATTAAAGAATTAAATCACAAGCTCTGATTTATAGGTTTAAAAATTGAAGTCAAAATAACTAAACTTATAAGCATTATTGAAACACAAATTGTGGAAATTAATTTTAGTGCTATTAGCTTTAGTGGTAGTAATCATTTAAAGTTAACACCTTTTCTAATCTCAAGACTTTGAATTCCATTTTCAATATCAGAAATCATTATATTTGAAATAAAAGCAATGTTGTAAAAACTTAAAAATATAATTCAAACAACAACTAAAAGTCAAAATAGAATCTGAGATGTTAATTTAAAATTTACCATGCTACTACTCATTTGAATTGAAGCAAAAATAATCGTTAATATTATTGAAATAGTCATTGAAATATAAATAAATTTTGTTTTTAGAATTCTGCGACAATTAAACTTAAAAATTGTTAGCAATTTTTAATTACCAAGAATTGAACTAAGAGATTCTTTTTTAATTTCAAAGTTATCTATTTGTTTTTGAGTCGCATTTTTATAAATAGTAGTAATATCATCTTCTGCATTTAAATATCTATCATATATTAAAGTACCTTCATTTATGATAATTAGCTTATTAATTAATCCTTGTAATTCATTTATTATATGACTTGTAATTAAAATTATTTTATTATCTGCTGCTAATTCTTTTAATAATTCCATGAACTCAAGTCTTGTTTTAATATCAAGATTAGCTGTAGGTTCATCAAGAACAATAATTTCAGGATTTGAAATCATTGTTATTGCTAATAATGCACGTTTTTGCATACCTGCAGATAGAACTTTAAATTTTTTATTTTTATACGCTGATAAATTTAAAAAATTCAAAAGTTGTAATGTCCTTTTTTTACACTCTTTTCGTGAAATATCTGCTAACATCCCAGAGTATATACAATACTCTTCAATTGTAATATTGTTTGGATATATACTTTGGTCTGGAAAAAATGCCATATTTTTATAGTCTTTTCTTGAGATTTCTTTATCATCAACAAATATTTCTCCAAGATCTTTACTATATTCATTAAATATTGTCTTAATAATTGTTGATTTACCAGCACCATTGTCACCAATTAAACCAACAATATCTCCTCTTTCAAAGGAAAAAGAAATATCATGTATTCCTTTTCCTGTTTTAAAAATTTTTGTTAAATGTTCAATTTTTACCATGATTTATATTCCCTTCTAAATAAATGATAAATTTGTCAAAATTGTTCTTGCTTCAGCTCTTGCTCAATAAGCATTTCATGCTGAGGCATAAGCTTGAACTCAAGTATTAAGATTGAAATTTAATTGATTTGTACTTCAACTGAAGGAAAATGTTGATTGGCCTTTCATTCAATTAACACTACCACTATATTTAAATGAATATATTGTTCTATTACCAGTACTTTGAGATAATGATAAATTATATGAATAACTTAAATCTTTATGTATTCATCCATTTTCATTGTCATATGCTCATTCTCTTGTTGAAATTTTAATGTTTGAAAAACTTTTAATTAAAGCATCTTTACCAAGTCCAGGTGTATAGTAAATATTTTTATTATCTCCATCATATTGAGTTGAATTATATGCATCAACTCTTTGAACTCCACTATCATGATAGATTCCTGTTTCTATTGTTCCTGTGTAATTGACATTAACAGAACCAAAATATTTTGAATCTTCTTTTGCATAAATTTTTGCAAATTTATATGTTTTACTGCTTTGATCGATTAATATATCATTTTTTGAAAGATCTTTATTTATATTAATGATCGCATTTAAAATAGTTGTGTCAGTAGGATTTTTAAAAACTCCTAAACTTGTATTTTTTAATACTTCACTCAGATTTATACCAACAATAAACATAACTTGAATAGATCCAGTGTATTTTTTTGAATTTTCGTTTGCATTGATTATTGCAGTTTGTTCTTTCAAATCAATTTCATTAACGTATACATCTTTTGTATCTAATTTATTATTTTTTAATTTTGTGTGCTCCAAAATTGAGGCTTGATTAACAGCTTTTATTATTTTACCAATAACAACATTATTAACTACATCTTTAATATGTTCTCCAATATAAAATGTGACAATTGTTGAACCAGTATAATAAAGTGATCCTTCAACTGATGAAATCAAAGCTTTTGTTTCTGTTATATCAGAAATTCATAATTGACTTCAAATAATATCTTTACTATTATTTTTTAATTTAATTCCCTCTTGAATACTAGATTCATCGGTATTTAAAAGCACACCAAGAATTGTATTTGAAATAACATTTGAAACATGTTCTAAGCTGCTTGTTAAATTTGTTAATGTTACTTTGAAACTTAATGTTCCTGTAAAATATGGGTTTTGAATTGCTTTAAAAGAAATTCTTTGTGTTATTGAACCCCCTTTATTTGGGACTTCTAAAGTTAAACCCTTAATTTCTCATTGTTCTCTATTATCTATTATTGAATCTCAAACATCAAATAAAAGATCTTCATTTTCCAAATTTGAATCAATCATTGGTCATTTAATTTCTTCAAGATATTCTTCTTCTGTAAATTCTTTTCCATCAAACATAGAAATGTCAGATGTAAAATCATTAACTCTAATTCTTGATAAATTTTCTTGTTGTGCTCTATTGTTATACACAACTACATTATTTTCATTATAAGATTTAATATTTTTAGTAACTCCAAAACTTGAAAATGCTAATGTCATCGGGAGTATAACTGCTAATATTTTTTTCATTCTTCTCTCCTTTTTATTTTGCAGAATTATTTCCAAATTTTTCCCACAAAAACAAAAAAGTTTTCCTACAAACCTTTTATATAACATAAAAAATAAAAAAGCAACACTTATATTGATTAAATTTAAAAGTTTAATCCTCATTAGTGCTGCTTTTTCTCTAAAACATTATCTAAAATTTTTTATTTTTTAGCTTCTAATTCATTTCCAACAGTTTGTTCAAGTTCTTCAAATTTTCCAGTTCTAATAAACTGTAAAGTTTCTTCCACGTTAATCAAATGTTCTCCAGCTCTTTCTAGATTTTTCATTTGTCTAACAATTGTAATAACTTTTTTAGCTTCTGCTTGATCTTTTGAAGTTCTCAATTTTTCTGCTAATGTTAAACTCAATTCTGTAAATTGATGATTTAATTCAGTTTCCATTTTTAAAACTTTTTTATGTTGATCATTGTCATAGTTTTCAATGATTGCAGAAATAATGTTTAACATAACATTAACTAAGTCAAACATTTTTGAAATATAATCAATCTCTATAGGTTCTGGATTATATTTTACTGTAAAACTACAAATGTGTTTTGCCACATCGGCAATTCTTTCAATCTCTCTACTAATCAAAACTCCCCCAACTGCTAAACGTAAATCTCCAGCAACCATTTGTTGTTTGGCGATTTTTCATAATGCCATTTTTGTAAAATTATTTTGCATGTCGTTAATTTTAACATCACCTAAAACTACTTCTTGTGCAAGTTCTAAATTTCTATTTTTTAATGCATCAAAAGTTTTTGCATATTGAGATTTGGTTGATTCAACTAAATTAATTAAATCTTTTTTAATTGCTTTTATATCATTATCTAAAATTTTATTGTATGACATATCTTTTTTCCCCTATCCAAATCTTCCTGAAATATAATCTTCTGTTTTTTGATTTTTTGGGTTAGTGAATATTTTTTTAGTTCTATCGTGTTCAATTAATTGCCCCTGTAAAAAGAACGCTGTAAAATCACTTACCCTTGTTGCTTGTGCCATTGAGTGTGTCACTATTACTATTGTATACTCTTCTTTTAATTTTAATATAAGTTCTTCAACTTTTAAAGTAGCAATTGGATCAAGCGCACTTGTTGGTTCATCCATTAATAAAATTTTTGGACGCATTGCAATTGCACGAGCAATACATAATCTTTGTTGTTGTCCTCCACTCAATCCAAGAGCTGAATCTTTTAAATAATCTTTAACATCATCTCAAAGTGCAGCTTTTCTTAATGAGTCTTCTACAATTTGATTTAAGGCATTCTTATCTGTTACTCCTTGATTTCTTGGACCAAAAGCAACATTGTCATAAATTGACATTGGAAATGGATTGGCTTTTTGAAATACCATTCCTACTTCAGTTCTCAATTTAACAACATCAGTTCCTGATTCATAAATGTTTCTTCCATTAACAATTATTTTTCCATCAATTGCAGTGTTATCAACTAAATCATTCATTCTGTTAATTGATCTTAGTAAAGTTGACTTACCACAACCCGAAGGCCCAATAAAAGCAGTAACAGTATTTTCTTTAATTTTCATATTAATATCAAACAATGCTTGTTTTGCACCACTATTGTAATAAAAATTTACATTTTCAATTTCTATAACATTATCTCTTTTTGAGAATGCAACTTTTTTTGGTTTGCTTAAGACTTTTTCTTCACTAATAATTTCTAAATCATCTTCTTTTATTTCTAAATTATCTATTGTCTTTGTGTCTGCCATTTTCTTTTGCCTCCTTTGTAATATTTTTAATAATTGAGTTTCTTGTTTTTGAATTTTTCATATGAATTTTTAAACGCTTAAAGTTAAATGCATTTTTAATTTTTCTTGCTCTTGCTCTAAATCAATGACCAATTGCAATAAAGTCACCTTTATAATTGTGTTTTACAATTTTTGTATATTGTAATTTTCAATATGCTCTAAAGCCAATTTTCTTATATCCAGGATCTAATTTTTTAGCAACATATTTACTAAATCAATTTAATCCCAATACCATAACAATTGTAACTAGAGCTAATTGATATGCAACTCCCAAAGTTGCTGGATCGCTTCCTTCAGCTGCCATCATATAAATTTGAGTTGTCAATGTTGCACCAGAAGAGAAGAATCCTTCTGTTGGCATTCTTACAGATGTACCCAAAGTTAAATAAACAGGAGCAGATTCACCAATAATTCTTGCAACAGCTAAAATAGTTCCTGTCATTAATCCTTGCATTGCATTTGGAATTACAACTTTCATAATTACTCCAGTTTTTGTTAATCCCATTCCATATGCAGCTTCACGATATGCATCTGGAACATTAGTGATTGAATCTTCAAATGAACTAATTAATGAAGGTAAGATAACGATTGTCATTGTTAAACTTGATGCAAAAATTGACATTGGAATTCCCATCAATACAACAAATAAACTTAAACCAAATACCCCAAAAACAATACTTGGAGTTGAAGCAAGAACGTTAATTGCAAAACGAATTGTCTTTGCAAAACGACTTCCTTTTTGAGCATATTCTGCTAAATAAATTGCCACAAACAATGCTAAAGGAATTGCAAATAAAATAGTACCAACAACCAACATCATGGTTGTTAAGATAGTTGCAAATATTCCAGCACGTTGTCCAGATATTTCAATAAATGCTCCTGGATCAAAGCCAATTATTCCTTTAACAAAAACTGTTAAAATAATTCAACTGGTGAAACCAACAATGATAGCTGTTGAAGTTATCATTAATGTTTTTAAAATTCCACTTTCAAGTTTTTTTCGAAATCTTTTTTCTGTATGTGTCTGAACTAAAACAGTTAACTTATAAGAATCAAATTTATAATGATTTTTAATTCCCTTAACTTTTTTATGTTTAATATTTTTAATACTTTTTGTTTTTTTATTATTTAAACTTCCAATTGCAATAATTAATAAGTTAATAATAATAACCACAAAGAATAAAATTAGACCAATTGCATAAAGTGCTGACTCATGTTGAGTTCCGTGATTTTCTAACATTTCTAATCCAATTGTTCCAGCCAAGGTTCTAATTGAAGAGAAAATAAAACCTAAGAAACCATCATTTGTGTTTAAACCTTGTGATGAGTTTCCAGCAATTAAAATAACTGCCATAGTTTCTCCAATAATTCTTGCAACTCCAGTAATGATTGCTGTAATAACTTTTGGCATAGCACTAACTAAAACAACTCCAAAAGTTGTTTTTTCTTTTGTCATTCCTAAACCTAATGAAGCTAAACGATAACCTTCACTTACTCCTTCAATTGCATTAATTGAAAGTGTAATCATTGTTGGTAAAGCCATGAATGCAAGTGTGAAACTTGCAGTCATCATGTTTCCCCCAGTTGGTGCACCCATCTTTACAAAGATTGGACCAATTTGATCAAGTGCAAATAAACCAAAAACAACTGAAGGGATACCTGCTAATAATTGAATAATTGTAATTACAAATTTTTTTAATTTTCCAGAAAGATATTCTGTAATAAATAATGAACTAAAGATTGTTAATGGAATTGCAAATAGTAATGCAATAAATAGCATCATAATCGTTGATAAGATTATTTTAAATATTCCATAATTTCCAGCATTATCTTTTCCTGGTGCTCAATTTGATCCAAAAATAAATTTAAAGAATCCAAAGTATTGAAAAGCAGGAATTGATTTATATAAAATAAATGAAACTAAAATTGCAAGAATAAGTAATGTCACGGTTGTAATTGTAATAATACTTCATTTTGAAGTCATATCAATTTTTGACAGCTTAGTCTTTGGCATACTTTTAATTTGTTTGGGGTCAACAGTTTTTTTCATGTTACTCACCTTGCCCTTGCTTTAATTTAAAAGTTGCTACAAGTCCTTCATCTTTAAAGTCTTGTTGAATTGCTTGATAAAAATTATTTGATGGATTTTTTGGATCAAATGCCATTATCATTTCTGCAAAGAAGTCTACTAATGAATTAAAATGTTTACTATGAGTATTGTAAATTGATACAAATGGTCTTTTAAATTCATAACCATCTTCATCTTTTATAAATTCTTCATTTGTTTTACTCATATCAAATTCAAATTGATCACCATTTAGTTTCATAGCAAATTCTCATTCACCATTTTCCTCTGCATCAGCTGGATTACCTAATTTTTTATCATTGATCCCAGCAACTCTAACTCCAGATTCTTTTGTTATTTGTTTTATAAAAGCATATGAAACATATCCAATAGCATTTCCACTACTTGAAATATTTTCAAGCATAGCACCATTTGAATTTACTACGTTTGATGTGTCCATAGTCTTAATACCAGTTAAATCACTAAAAGCACTTCGTGTTCCTGAACCATCTTCTCTTGTAAAAGTTGTAATTCTTTCATTTGAATTTGGAGGAACATTTGCTCCACCATCAATGTCTCTTGCAAGTTGTGCTCAAGTATAACCACCATTATAAATTTCTTTAAGTGCATTTTCAGTTTTATTCTCTAATTTAAAATTAAATTTATCTTCATATTGTTCTGTAAATCAAGTTGGTGCTTTATAAATAATTACAATAGCATCTAAAGCAAATTCAAAGCCAACATATGAATTATGTTTTCCTTGTTCAGAACCTAAAATTTCTAATTTATTCATAGTTTCTTTAAAATTTTGTGCTTCTGAAAATTCTGTTTCAATACCTGTTGCATCTAAAAATGTGTATCCATCAGTTAATGTTGCATCAGTTACATCTTTTGAAATGAAACCAGCTCCATACATTTCTTTTTCAACACCACTGACTCCAGCTTGACTACCTGTTGAATTATAAATAAAGTCTTGACCAGTCTCTTCGTAATAAGTTTTTGTATAATGCTGCATAAATGGATTGACACTTGTACTTCCACCTAAAATTACATAATTTTTAGGTGCAACAAAAGATCAAATCCATAAACCCACCATTACAGAAAAGATTGAAATTAAAATGATACTTAATTTCTTGCTCATCATTGTCTCCTTATTAGTACATTTAAACTAATTTGAATTACTCATTTGTTTTGCTTCTACTAATTTAATTTGTACAAGCTTTGTAATTCCTTTTTGTTGCATTGTTGCTCCAAATAGGATGTCACAATTTTCCATTGTTCCAATTCTATGAGTTACGATCATAAATTGAGTTCCTGTTGTAAATGTTTTAATATATTTTGCAAAACGTTCAACGTTGGCAATATCTAATGGGGCTTCTACCTCATCTAAAATTACTAACGGTATTGGTTTTACTTTTAAGATTGAAAATAGAACAGAAAGTGCTACCATTGATTTTTCTCCCCCAGATAATAAATTTAAATTACTAATTTTTTTACCAGGTGGTGAGATTTTAATATCAATTCCAGAATTTAAAATATCATCTGGATTTGTATAAATTAAGTTTGCACTTCCTCCCCCAAATAATGTTGCAAATGTATTTGGAAGAGCATTATTAACATCTTTAATAATTTTTTTGAATTGAACAATCATTTGTTCATCCATATCATTAATTGCTTCTTTTAAATTATTAATTGATTCAAGAACATCATTTGTTTGTGAAACATATGTTTCATATCTTTGATTTTCTTCTTCATATTCTTCGATTGAATCAAGATTAACATTTCCAAGAGACTTAATTTCATTTCTTAATTTATTAATACGATCTCTTGTTGTTTGTTCATCTTCAATACTTGTTGATTCTAATTCAAGAGCTGCCTCATAAGTTAAATTATAATTTTGAGCCAATCTCTCTTGAGCTGATGATTGTTTTTCAAACATTAATAAACCATCAGTTGTAATTTTTGAATATTGGTCTTTTAAAGCAGAAAGCATTATTCTATCTTCATCGATCACAGAGTTTAATGTATTTTGTCTATCATTTGATTTATCTTTAATAGAACGTAGAACATTAATTTGTTGTTGAATTTCTTCTTTTAAGCTTTCTTGTTTTGAAATTTGTTCAATGATTTCAATAATTTGTTCATCAACTGATTGGAAACCTTGTTCAGAACCATTTAATTCTTTTCCAGTTAAAATACGATATTCTTCTCTAACTTCTGCAGTTTCACGTTCAATAATTTCAGTTGATTGTTTTGAAGCACCAATTGCAATTTGAATTTCTTGAATTTCTTCACGATGAATTTCAATTTTGTCACTTAACTGCGCAACTTTTTCAATTAATTCTTTTTCTAATAAATCTAAATTTTGTTTTTGAATTTCTAATTCAGAAATTTTTACAGATTCATTTAATAAATTATTTTTAACTTTACGACTTCCCCCAACAATTGCTCCATGTGGTAAAACTCTTTCACCATCTAAAGTCACAATGTGGAATTTGTAATTTGTCAATTTTGCAATTTCAATTGCATTATCATATTTTTTTACAACAATATGATTTGCCAGTAAATAATCTAAAACTATTTGATATTTTTTTTCTGTTTTGATCAATTCATTTGCAAAACCAATAAAACCATCTGCTTTTTGAATTGCAAAACGCATATCACTTGAAATAAAATTTGCTTTTAATGTATCAAGTGGTAAGAATGTTGCATAACCTGCTTTATTTGATTTTAAAAATTCAATTGCTTGTTTTACATCAGAAGAATTGTTGGCAACAATATTTTGTAATGAGTTTTGTAAAATACTTGAAGCTGCAATTTCATATTCTTTATCAACATTAATTACATCTTGAACTGTTCCAATAATTCCAGAAAGCACTTTTTTATTTTCTAAAATATTTTTAACACCTTCAAATAAACCTTCATGAGAATTTTTTCTCATATTTAATGTTTCTAAACTTGTTTCAATTTTTGCTGCATCTTTTCTTATGTAGTCTAATTTTGAATTGATATCAAATCTTTCTTTACTTAAACTATCAAGATTAGTTCTTTTTTCTACTTTATCTGCAAGTAATTTTGATAATTTTTGCTCTTCTGAATTAAGTTTAATTTCAAGCTCTTTTGCTTTATTTTTTAAATCACTAATTCTAAATTCTTTATCATCAATATCAACTTTTGATTTTTTTGATTCTAAACTAATTCTTGAAACTTTAAGTTTTCCAATTTCATCAACAATTTTTGTATATTCACGGTTTAATTTTGAAAGTTCTTTTTCTTTTTCAAAACTTGATCTATTGATATTATTAAATTCATCTGACTTTGTTTGAATTTCTTTTTCTAATGAAGAAATTTTTGTTTTCATTTCAATTTTTTCATCATTTAATTCATTAATTCTTTGTTTATATAATTGAATATCTTTAACTAAAACTGCAACTTCAATTTGCTTTAGTTCATCAAACTTTGTTTGATATTCTAAAGCCTTTTTAGATTGTCTCTTTAAACTTGGTAATTTTCTTTCAATTTCATTAATAATGTCATTTAAGCGATCCAAGTTTTCTTGACTTCTAATTAATTTACGAATTGCTTCTTCTTTTCTTTTTTTGTATCTTGCAACTCCAGCAGCTTCGTCAAATAGTCTTCTTCTTTGTTCTGGACTTGATTCAACAAATGTTGAAATTGAACCTTGTGAAATAATTGCCAAACTTGACTTAGTTAAACCAGTTTCAAGAGCAACATCTTGAATATCTTTTAATCTAACTTTGGCACCATTAATATAATATTCAGATTCTTTTGTTATTTTAAAATACTTACGTGTAATTGATACTTCATTATAATCTAAAGAGCTAAATGCTCGTTTACTATTGTCAAAAACAAGAGTGACTTCTGCCATATTTAAGCCTTTGCGATCACTACTTCCAGAAAAAACAATGTCTTCCATTGAATCTCCACGAAGTGATTTAGAAGATTGTTCTCCTAAAGCTCACATAATTGCATCAGTAATATTTGATTTACCCGAACCATTAGGACCAACAATCCCTGTCATAGCAAAATCATAGTTTAAAGTGGTTGGTTCAGCAAAAGACTTAAAACCAAACGCTTCAATACGTTTTAAAAATATCATAATTTTTTACCTCTTGTTTTTGTATATAGCCGTCCTATATAACTTACATTTGTTATTATATAGATTTTTGAAAATAATCAAACTTTTAACATATAAAAAAACCCTTTATACAAAGGGTTTAACAATTAATTTTATTTTATTGAACTTTCTTAATTTTTGACAATGCATTCTTGGCAGACATTTGTTCTGCTTGTTTTTTGTTATAACCTGTTCCAATTCCATAAACCATTCCATCAAGTGTACAATGAACAGTAAATAAGGTTTTATTGTCCTCAATTTTTTCTTGACTAACAGTAATATATGAAAGTTCATTGCGCATTTCAATTTGAATTAGTTCTTGTAACTCAGATTTGTAATCAATAATTGATTCTAAAAATATTTCAGTATTTTCATCTTTAAAGATTGTGCCATTAAGTCAGTTTTCTAAAGCTTGTGCTCCAGCATCTAAATAGATGGCAGCTGTAATTGATTCATAAACATCTGATAGGATAGAATCTTTTTCATATCCTTTAGATTCAAGTTCTCCTACACCAAGACGAATAAATTGTCCCAAACCAATTTTTTGAGCAAATTTAGCCAAAGTTTCTTTTCTAACTATTGAACTGCGATATTTTGTCAATATTCCTTCATTAGATTTTGGATACTTTTTAAACAAAACTTCACTAACACGCATTTGTAAAATAGCATCACCTAAAAATTCTAATCTTTGATAGTTTTTTGTTAATCGATGCTCATTTGAATATGAGTTATGAGTTAAAGCTTCATTATAATAATCTAAACTATTAACTTCAATATTAAATTGTTTTAAAAAGTTTTTCACAATTATTTAACCTTTAATGCTGTTTTAACTCTATTTAAAACATCATTTTTAATTGCATTATATGTCATTTTTAATGTTGCATAAAATGATTTAACATCACTTGATCCATGAGATTTAAAAGCAATTTTATTTACTCCAAGTAAAATTGCTCCAGCATGATTTTTATAATCAAATTTAGCAGCAACTTCTTTAAATGCACCTTTTAAACGTAAAGCTGCCAATTTTCTACCAAAAGTTTTTGTAATAGCACTTTTAATTTCTGTTAATAAGTTTTTGGCCATTCCTTCTATTGCTTTTAAAGCAATATTTCCTGTTAAACCATCAGCTACTATAATATCTGCTATTCCTGAAGTAATATATCTTGATTCAATATTACCAATAAAATCAAGTTCACTATTTGCTTCTAATAATTTATAAGCTTCTTTATGAACTTCTAAACCTTTTGATTTTTCTTCTCCAATATTTAATAATGCAATTTTTGGTGTTTCAATTCCTCTTACAGCTTTTGAATAGGCATTTGCCATAATAGCAAATTTCTCAATATCTTGGGGATCACATTCTAAGTTAGCACCAACATCTAATAATAAAGTAATTTTATCTTTTATTAATGTGGGAATTACAGGCATAAATGCTGGTCTTTCCACACCTTCCATTTGTTTTAAAATGAAAAAACTTCCAGCAATAAATGGAGCAGTTGCTCCTCCTGTTGTAATAGCATCTGCTTTTCCTTCATTTACAAGTTCAAGTGCTCTAACCATTGAAGAATCTTTCTTTCTTCTAATTTCCATAATTCCATCAGTCATTTCAATAACTTGACTAGTATTTAGAAAATCTACTTGTTCTGGGTTATATTTCTTTTTCAATAAAGCCTCTTTAATTGTAGCTTCATCTCCAACAAATATGATTTTTAAGTCTTTTTGCTCACCTAAAAGTTTAATAGCAGCATCAACTGCTGGAATTAAACCATTATCTGAACCCATCACGTCAAACGCAATTGTTTTTAATTCCATATTTATTTATCTCCAATCTATTCTAAATTATATAGTATTTTATTTTTTAGAAAAATAATTTGTAAATAAAAAATACATTACTAAGTAATGTATTTTTTATTTATTGTATTTTGCTTTATTTTCTTGTTGTTTTGAACTTCCTTTAGAACAACAAGGACATTGTTTTGTCAAACAAACTTGACAACTAATACACTTTAAACAACTTTGACATCCATGAAATGAACCACTGCAAACTCTACAAGTATAACAGTTATGTGCTCCTCCAGGACAACATGCATCATTTTGTGCATTATTATTTTTTGGTAATGGCATAATTTGGGCCCTCCTATTAATAATAATAGGTTTATTATATCAAATTTTATTTTAACTTACCAAGTATGTTAATGGTTGCTTTTTGATTTGATACATGGCAGCAATTCAACCAGCAAACATTATTCCCCCAATAGCAATAAATGATACTACTGGCAATCAAAGTACTGTTGGAATAGTTACAAGAACTGTAAATTTATTTCATACAATCATTTGAATAATATTTCAAGTCACAACTGATCCAATATATGCAGTTATAAATGCTATTAGTGAACCTGTAATATATCGTCCCATAACCATTCAATTGATTTTGCGATCATTATATCCAAGTGACCTCATAATTGTAATAATATTGATTGAATCACGCACAATAATATTCATAATAACTATCAATAGAACTGTTAATAATAGAATATCAATTAAAATATACATTACCATTGAGTTTGTCATTGCAGACATTAATGAATCAATTGCAGCTTTTATTAGTGGAAATACCATTATATTTCCCCCTAATACATTTCCATCCATAAAATAATTAATTTTTTCATCTTCGACAAATGATTCTGCTTTTAATTCTTTAAATCATTTTAAAAACTTTTCAATTGGATCACGAATAGGCTCAGCTCAGTCAGGTAAAGGTAAATTTTCAATATCCATGTCATCAATAATTGGTGAATATAAATCTAAAATTGTTCCCATTCACGATGTATCAATTCCAGTTCAAATTGAAGTTGATTCTAATTTACCTTTAAATGAACTTGCTAGATTTTGAATATTTTTTAAATCAAATTTACCTTCAAGACTTGCTCTTGTGCTATACATTGAAGTAAATTGTGGCTCTAAATTCATAGTTTTTAATTCATCAGAACCAATGTGATTTATTAAAGTTTTATAATCAAATCAAATTGATTGAGTCATATTTGCAGCTTCATTAATAGCTGCAACTCTAACTTTTAAAACTTGAGATCCTTTATTACCTAAATTAATTTGAAATATATCTCCAACATGTAAATTTAATAATTTTGCTAATCGATAAGCTATGACACCATTAATAAATTGATCATTTTCATCTGTTAACTCTTCTAATTGACTTGAACTTACAGAAGTAAGATTAAAAATAACACTTGGATCACCATATTTTTTACTTGCAAAATCCATTGCGGTAAAAGTTGAAGAATCTCCTATTTCTGAATTTCCTTCTATAAAGTAAGGCATATCAAATGCAAAACTATCAGTTTTTGAATTAAAGAATACAGTATTTGCAGCAACAAATTGATCTCTTGAAAAATCTTTAAAGTAAACTTCTTGTAAAAGAGAAGAAAAAATTGGACTTGCTCCTGCTTCAGCTGCTCTTGAATTTTCATTATTATTGCTATAGTTATTATTATTATTATTATTATTTGATTCTAATAAATATTTTTGATATCCTTCAATATCACTACATGAATTATAATTTAGGTCAGTTGAAAAACAACTGTATTTAGCAATATCACTTAATCATATTCCTGAAATTTGATCTTCATTTTCTCCAGTTGGGGCTCGTAATGTAAATACATTATTTAAATTATCACTTTTTTCTCAGTTATTCATAGTTTGAACAAATGAATCATAGTTATAATATCAACCTTTAACTTGATTTACACTTAGTTGTCCAACCAAGTCTAAAGGAGCTAATAATGCAGTAAGATTTGAAACAATTGGAATTACTGCTTTGATTTTCTCTGCATTTGCAGGTGCAATGTTTTTTATTTCTTTAATTGCTAGGTCTCTTGCTTCTGCAATAGTGGCAAATAAAATATGAATATTGTCATAATGTATAAATGAATCTGAATTATTTTTAATATAATTTTCTACACTACCTTCTTGTGCAAAATCTATATATTTAATATCTGGTTGTTTAACTTCATCTCTATATACTAATTCATCATCTTTATTAAACTTTAACTTTGAAGTTGAAGACATATCATACTTGTGATTTACATCACTTGTAAAGAAATTAAAACCACCGTTAATCATGTCATTTATTACTGGTAGTGCTCTTAATTGAAGTGAAAATAGAAATGAACTAAATCCAATTAAAGTCATAATTAAAACATATTTACCTTTTGAAAACTGCACAAAAGATTCTTGCATTTTATAGGTAAATCCAATGTTTTTTTTCTTCATAATATGCAAAATTAATTTATTAATACCCATAAAAATAAATGATGGGAAAAATAAAATGTAGGCAACATAAACCATTCACGGTTTTTTCTGTTTTGGTCCAAAACTTAATAATTGTAATGCACCCTCATTTAAATATTTAAAGATTGTTATATAAGCTACTAATGCAAATAAAGCAGGAATAATAATAAAAACAGTTAATAAAAATATTGGATTTAAATAAATTGATTGATAATTAAAAATTACCATGCCTCTAAAAGTATTTTCAGCAGCATCTATTTGGAAAGGAATTGATGCTAAATATCCAAGAATTATACCTATGGCCATTGTAATAAATGTTTTAAGAGAAAAAATTCATGTTAATTCACTAGTTTTATAACCCATAGCTTTAAAAACTCCAAGTTGTTTTCTAGTTGAATTAATTTCTTTTTTCAAGACAAATATAATAAAGAAAAATGAAAGAAATAATAAGATTCCCCCAATTACGGCAAAAATTCAAGTCATAATTGTTAAATTAGTTAAAGTTGTAATTTGCAAATGATATTTCATTGCAGTGAAAGTTGAAGTACCTGGTTTAAAAATACTTTGTATGCCATCATTATCTGAAGATGAGAAATATTTATTTAAGTCAGCATTAAAATTTTTAATCATTCTATCTTGATTAAAATATAAACTTGATGAAGAAACAAATTTTTCTCCCAAAATTTTTCCAAATAAAATTTCATCATTAAAGAAAGATTTTTCAACAAATATTTGACCATAGTTTGTAATTGAATCAAAGATTGAAGTATCTATAGGTGCAATTGTTGAATATTTATTTGCAATTCCCACAATTTTAAACTTTACAGTTTTTGAAGTTGTGCTTGATAAGGGCATATCAATTTCAAAAACGTCACCAATATCTAAATTGTGACTCTCTGCATAGAGATCATTTATATAAGCTTCATATTCATTAGTATCTTTTGTATATTCTGCAATTTCTTTTTGACCTTTATCAATAATTAAGTTATTAAGTTTTGCACCTTTTTCATTTGAAAATGATGGATTATACGATTCAATTTTATAAGTATAACCATCTGATCCTTTTGTAGTTTTTAATTCTAACTTATCAAAAACTGCAAACTCTGCTGTTGAATTTTGTTCTGTCATTTTCATAAGTGCATTATTAACAATATATGATTGAAGATTATTTAAACTATGAGTATTATCGGCTGTATTTAAAAATTCACCTTTAAATACGTCTTTTACTAAAATAGTTTGTTCTTCATTACCAATGTTAATAGTCAGTTCAACTTCTGGACCATTTCTTCTATATGATTGTAGAAAAAAACTTGTAATCCTTTGAACTGCTTCTTTATAGTTTTCAGATTCTTCTTCAGTAGCTAAAATTGATTTTTGACTTTGATTAGTAATATCAGAAATTTTGGCCATTTCTTCTTCCTTATTTTCTGCATAAGCTTTAATAATTTCTTTAGCTGGATCTGTAAATCAACCATTTTCTTTTTCTTCTAATAATAATAGTTTCTCACCTTTATATTCAATTGAAAATTCGCCACCTAAATAAATATTGTTATATAAAAAATCATCATCGTATGATTTATTATATTGCATTTGTTGATCTCATGTATTTGTCTTAGATTTTAAACTAGATGCTTTAAAAGAAAGTTGCAAAGGAGTTGCCAACATTCCCAAAACAACCATAGTGAAAATAAGTAAAAAAACAATAGTTCCTATAGTTTCTACTCATGACTTAATAAATAATTTAATATAAGACTTAAAAATATTTTTCATTTGTTAGTTTCACTCTTTTTCTCTTGAATATTTAATATTATTTTAAAAAATCCCCCTTATAACTATACATGGGGCACCAATAATTAAATAATGTTTCTTCTTTTATTAAGAAACATTAAAACACATATCTATACTTGATTTTAGCATTTTTTTTTTTTTTTTTAGAAAATTTAATTTTTTCCACATTATCAGTTAACTTTTAAAAACATTTTAAAACTATTCACTTTTTTTCTTGTTTTTAGTTAAATAATGTTGTAATATATTTTAGTCCGAGGTGAAATTAATATGGCAAGAAAAGACGGTTTAACAGGAAAAGGTCCATTATCAGGTAATTCTAGATCACATGCTATGAATGCTAACAAAAGAAAATGAAACCTTAACCTACAGAAAGTTCAAGTAATGGATGAAAACGGAAAAGTTATGACTTTAAAAGTTTCTGCTAGAACACTTAGAACTTTGAAAAAAAACAATCAATTAGCTAAATAAAACAATCGAAAGAAGCAAATGCTTCTTTTTTTTATTATTAAATTTCACTAATAAAAAAAGAAAAAGAACCAATAAATTGGTTCTTTGTAAATTATTCAATACCCATAATGAATGAGTAAACTTCTTGTCCACCATCAACAACTTCATATTCAACGTCATGATTTTCATCTAAATATTTACGTAAGTCATTGATATCTTTAAATGAAGCATCAGCTCCAGTAAATACTGTGATAATTTCTGTTTTTGATGTAATGAATTTTGCTAAAGATCTTGAAAAGATTTCTGTTAAAGAATTTGTAGCAATTGTCACTTTTTTATCAACAATCATCATGTATTGTCCTTCAACAATTTTTACTCCATCAATTGTTGCATCACGTGCAGCTTTATTAATTGATACTGAAGTAACTGATTTAATTGCTTTTGCAATATTTGATTCGTTTTTCTTAGTTGATTCTTCTGGATCAAGGTTTAAATAACCTGTAATTCCTTGAGGAATTGTTTTAGTTTCTAAAACAATAACTTTTGACATTTTTTCTAAATCTTTTGCTTGTTTTGCAGCTAATAATACATTTCCATCATTTGGAAATACATATACAGTTTTTGCATTAACAGCTTCGATTGCTTGTAAAAAGTCATTTGTTGATGGGTTCATTTTTGGACCCCCATCAATTACATAATCAACATTTAATTCGTCTTTAAAGTAATTTACCATACCTCTTGATCTTACAACAGCAATTGTTGCAACATCATTTGATAATGTTCTTTGTTTTTGTGCAGCTTCTTTTGCTCCACTTCCTGTTTCACCAGTTGTATCGCTAACATGTCTTTCTGCTTGTAAAGTCATGTTCTCAACTTTAATTGTTTTAAATTCACCAAATTGTTGTAAATAAGTTAGGATTTGCCCTGGCATTAATGCATGTGTATGCACTTTTAAAATGTCATTATCCATTACAGCTACGATTGATGTATTTCCATATTGTTCAAAAGTTGTTCTAACTGTTTCAACTTTTAATTTCCCTATCAAATCATCATTTAGGAGAACAATAGCTTCTGTACAATATCCAAATTCATCTTCAATTGCCATTTCTATGTTTCCACCAGTGTTTTCCTCTAATTTTTTAAGTTTTTCAATTGGTTTTAAATTTATTGCAAAATGTTGGATTCCTTCAAGGAATTTAACAAGACCAAATCCACCACTATCAACAACTCCAACCTCTTTTAATGGGGGTAAAAGTTCAGGTGTATTATCTAAAGAAACATTAGCAGCTTCAATTACTGAATTTCAAAATGCTTCAGTATCCATTTCTGATTCAATTGAATTTACATATTCGCTAGTTTGGCGAATAACTGTTAAGATTGTTCCTTCAACTGGTTTCATAACAGCTGCATAAGCAACTTCTTTTGCTTGTGCAAAAGCAGCCTTTCAAGTTGCTAAATTCAATGTTTCTTGGTCTTTCATTCCATTTGCAAAACCTTTTATAATTTGAGAAAAAATAACTCCTGAATTTCCACGAGCACCCATTACAAGTCCTCTTGCAAACTTAGTCATTAATGATCCGATACTATCAAAGTCTTCATTTTCAATTTCTGAATAACCGTTTGTGCATGTCAAATTCATGTTTGTTCCTGTATCTCCATCAGGTACAGGGAAAACATTTAATTTATCTATATGTGGGTAATTATTATATAAATTGTTAACCCCACTAGTAATCATGCCTTTTAAAATTTGCACTTCTTTCATAGTATAGTCACCTTCTAATAATTCTATTGTTTTTTTATTTTAATGAATAATAAAAAATTGCAAAAATATTCTTTTTGCCAGATATATAACAGATCTGTTTTATTTTAAAAAACGGACTCAGAAATTAAATAATTTCTAAATCGTCTACAGCAATATCTACTATATAATTTCGCACGAATTGTTCTATTTTTTCCAATTCATACTTTACACGTATTTGAACCTCATTAACAACGTCTCTAATATTAACACCATTGATTAAAATTATATGGACTTTAACCCTTGAAGTAACATCAGTTGACAACACTTCAACAGCTCTTGTTATATCACTTGTTTTAATCTCTGCTTCTGACTTAGCAGAACAGTTAGCAAATGAAATAACCCCTGGAACTGTAACAACAGCATTATTAATTGCATCATATGCAGCTTGATCTAACATTGTGATCCCCCTTTAATTTAATTCAGGTAATAGTAGAAATCATGAAGTTACGATTTCAAATTAGTACAAAATTATTTTAGCACTTTATTGCTTTTTTAAAAAGCATATTTATAATATTTTTTCATTTTTTTATCCATATTTTGCCTTGGATTATAAACAATTTCCTATATTTTTAAAAATGTTGTATATAATAAATATGTATTGCCCTCTTGGCGGAATTGGTAGACGCAGCAGACTCAAAATCTGCCGAGGAGACTCATGTCGGTTCGACTCCGACAGAGGGCACCATTTAAGAAATTAAAAAATGGTTTGGAACTTATCCAAACCATTTTTTTATTTATTAAATATTAAAATTATTGGTTTATCAGTTTTAATAAAACCATTTTTTTGATTATCAAAGCAATTTGAAAATGCTCTTGTAGAATGAGGCAATAAAGAAAGATTTTCAACTTCATATTTTAAACCCTTGATATCAATAACAGTTTGATGAACTGGAAATAATGAAATATATGTGTAATCTTGATAACGATTAAAATCAATTTCAAATTCACCTTTTGAAATTAAAAACATAATTGAATCATCATTTAATATTGTCACTTTATCTTTTGTACAAATTTCAATTAAACTTAAATTCATATCCACTCTTTTTGTAGGTTTTGCTATAAAAAGAATTTCTTGTGCTCCTCTTTGATATGCAATGTTAATTGCTTCTTTGCCATCAAGAAAGTCTTTTTCTGGATTTAAAACAATTGTTTCTTTTGCTTTTGATTTAATTAACTCTAATTCTTCTGCAATTACATGATCAAAATCTGCAAGAGCAAGATCAATTGTTATATTTTTATCAATTAAATCTAAACATCCTCTTTCAACACCAATAATAAAATAATCTTTATAATAATCAAAATTTAAATTATTTTGGCAAGCAACAATCAAGAATTTTGTTTTCAAGTTTAAACACCCTTTCCTTGACCAATTCTGCATCAACACCCACTAGATAACTTCCAGCAACAATCATATCAACACCATGATTTTGAACTAAACGATATGTAGCATCATTTATGCCCCCATCAACTTCAATTGAATAATCTAAGTTTTTTGCTTCTCTAATTTCAACTAATTGTTTAATTTTTTCTCCAGCTTCAGGAATATAACTTTGACCCCCAAATCCAGGATACACTGTCATTACAAGAACATTTTGAAGATCTTTTAATTTATCTTGAATTGCTTCAATTGAAGTATCAGGATTAATTGCTAAAGAACAAATTATATTATTTTTTTGACAAACTTCTTTAAATTGCACAAATTGTTCTTCATCGATTGCTTCAAAATGTAAAGTTATTTGAGCAACTTTTGCTTCAATAAAAGGTTTTAAATATTCTTCAACAGACAAATTATTAATTTTAACCATTAAATGAGCATCAATTTTAAAATCATAATTATCTGTAATATCTTTTAAAATTTTTGGACCAAAACTAAGATTTGGTACAAAATTATAATCCATAACATCATAATGAATTCACTTAATATTGGCATCTTTTAAAATATCTAAATCATTTTTTAAATTAACAAAATTTGCAGTTAATATACTTGGAGCAACAATAAACTTTTCCATTAGTATTTTTTCCTTCTTTCTTGATCTTCTAATTCATGCAACATTTTTAAATAGTCATCATAAATAAATTGAGGAAATTCTTTAGTTTCAACAGCAAGAAGAATTGCACAGCCTTTACTTTCTGGTGTATGAACACAATTGTTAAATTTACATTCATTTATTTTTGATTCAAAGAATTTAAAACTATGTGCTAATTGATTTTTATCAATATCTTTTAATTCAAATGAAGAAAATCCAGGAGTATCTCCAATTAATCCATTTTCATATCTAAATAATTCATTTTTAGTTGTTGTGTGTTTTCCACGATTTAAAGCCTTTGAAATTTCTTGAGTTCTTTCAAAAGCTGTTGGAATAATATGATTTAAAGTTGTTGATTTTCCAGCTCCAGTTTGACCTGTAAAAACAGAAACTCCAGTTTGAAGTTTCTTAATAAACTTCATTCATTCTTTATCTGTTTCAATCATGTTATTGATTAAAAAAATTTCATACCCAACTTTTTCATATTGTTTTACAATTTCAATAGTTTTATCTTTTGCTGTTAATAAATCCACTTTTGTAAAAGCTAGTAAAGGCTTTAATTTTAAATATTCAACAAAAGCTAGATATTTATTTAATGTAAAAGTATTTAAATCAGGTTCTTTAACAGAAGTGATAATAACTACTTGATCAATATTGACAATTCTTGGGCGATACAATTCATTTTGACGTTCTTCGATTGAAACAATACTTCCTTTAAAATTCTTTTCATCAATAATTTCAAAATTTACATAATCTCCAGTTGCAGGTGCTTGATTTTTGTGCCTAATTTTTCCTTGTGCTTTGCATTCATAAATTTGTTCTTGAAACAAAACATATGAATATTCACTAACAATTTTTAAAATAATACCTTTTTTCATCTTAAATAAATATTAAGGCAGCAAAGAAAGTAATAACTAACAATAAAAGCAAAATTGAAAATGTGATTACATATTTACTTCTTGCAATTGCAGGAAGTTTTTCATAAGTTGATCCAATTTTAAATACCTGTTTTTCATGTTCTGCACCATAATTTACTTTTAAATGGTAATTATATGGTTTTGGTGAATCTGTAATTTTGACATTCATTAAATCTCTTCTGATTTCATTCATCGAAGCATAACGATTTTCTGGGTTTTTTTCAATCATTTTTAGAATTATATTTTCTAAACTTTGAGGAATCATTGGGTTGATTAATCTTGGTGAAGTTGGCTTTTCTTTAACCTGTTTTGCAGCCACTTTTTTACCATCACTTGCAATAAACGGCGCTGTTCCAGTTGCAAATTCATACATCATGATTCCCAATGAATAAATATCACTTCTTGGAGTTGCTAGCTTTGATTCAATTATTTCTGGGGGCATATAACGTGGTGTTCCAATTGCTTTTTTTGCTTCAGAATCATAACCTTCCATAACAGAGATACCAAAATCTCCTAATTTTACTTCTCCACTTAAAGTTAATAAAACATTTTCTGGTTTAACATCCCTGTGAACAATTTTTAAATCATGTGCTGCTTGTAAAGCATCACATAAATTTGAAAAGTAATATTTAATTTCTTTTAAAGTCATTGCACCAAATTCTTGGAACCTATCTTTTAAAGTTCCTCCTTCAACACACTCTAAAATAATTAATCATTCTGACCCTTGTTGAATAACATCATGTAGCTTAATAACATGGGGATTTTCTCCTAATTTTGCAAAAGCTTCATTTTCAATTTCAAATCTTTCTTGACCAGTTTGTTTAAGTAAAATTTCAGGGGAAGCCACTTTAATAGCCACAATTTGGTCTGTAATAATATCGTGCGCCTTAAAAACCGAAGCCATTCCACCTTTTCCGATAGCAGAAATAATTTCGTAACGTTCTTGAATTATTGCACCTGGTTCATATTTATTCATTTGTCTTGCCCCTTTTTACAACATTATAATAACAAAAAAAGCAAAGTAAATATATTACTCTGCTTCAATAATTAAAATTGATAAATTATCTGTTGAGACATTATCTTTTGCATCTTCAACAATCATATGTGCTTTTTCTTTTAATTTCATTTTTGGATTAACTAGAGTTGCAGCTGTTACATCTTCATCAATATAATCGTGAACTCCATCTGTTGTTAAAATATAAATTCCAGCTGGACTTTCAATGTAATAAGTATCAATTCTTAAGGTTTTTTGAGGCCCAAGTGCACTTGTTAAAACCTTTCAAAAAGTAACTTCATTAGCACGTTCATACATTCCAGACATTTGAATATCTTTTCTTTCAGCCTCTGGAGTTGAATTTCACAAGTTTTGATCTTGAGAAATTTGAAATAATTTATTGTTAACAACTTTATAAGTTCTTGAATCTCCAATATTAATTACAAAAGCAGCTCCTTGTGTAAATAAGATTGCAGTTAAAGTTGTTCCCATATCTAAAGTTTCTAAATGTTCATGTGAATGATCCACCATTTCATTTAAAACTTCACTAACACAATTGCGCAATCATCTATTAATTGCTTTTTGATTTAAACCTTCAAAAGTAGTTGCTTTAAATAGTTCCATAAATTTTTCAACAGCTATTTTTGATGCCACTTCTCCATGAGCATGACCACCCATTCCATCACAAACAATTCCAAAAGCGTCTCCTGCTTTGTTAGTTGCAAAGTCTAAATAATCTTGATTGGCCTTACGATAATTTCCAATATCTGTTAGTAATGTGTGTTTAAATTTCATTTCCAATGACACCTTCTCTTTTTGCTCTTAATTGTCCACATGCAGCATCAATATCTGCACCAAATTCTTTTCTTACTATAGCATTAATACCTTGTTTTTTTAAAATTTTAAAAAACTGTTCAATCTTAGTTGATTGTTTATAAGGATTTTCTTCAACTTCATTGTATGGAATCAAGTTGACATATCCATTAATTCCCCTAATTAATTTAGAAAGTTCTAAAGCATGCTCTGGCAAATCATTAACATTATCAATCAAAATATATTCAAAAGTAATACGACGATTTGTTACTTCAATATAGTATTTAACTGAATCAATTAATTTTTCAATTGGAAATGCTCTATTGATTGGCATCATTTGATTTCTAACTTCATTATTTGGAGCATGTAGTGAAATCGCAAGGTTAACTTGTGTTTTTAAATCTGCAAATTGTTTAATTTTTGGTACAACACCACAAGTTGAGATTGTAATGTGACGTGCTCCAATTTGAAATCCTTTTTGATCATTTACAATATTCACAAACTTCATTACATTATCAAAGTTATCCATTGGTTCACCAATTCCCATAACAACAATGTGGCTTACTCTTGCTCTTGGATTTTCTGGATCATAGCTATATTTATCTTTTAATAATTTATTCATTGTAAAAATTTGTCTTACAATTTCATCTGTTTCTAAATTTCTTTCAGTTTTAATTAAACCTGAAGCACAAAACTTACATGCCATTTTACATCCAACTTGTGTTGTTACACATACAGATTGTCCATATTTTTGAGGCATTAAAACTGTTTCAATTGTTCTTTTATCATCTAACATGAATAAAATTTTAATTGTTCCATCAGTTGACTCTTTGACAACTAAATCTTTTAATGGCTGTGCTGTGTAGTTTTCAATTAAAAATTCTCTTAATCCTTTACTCAAATTTGTCATATTATTAAAATCATTTTCAAGTTTTACATAAATTCAATCATAAATTTGTTTTGCAGCAAATTTATTAAATCCATTTTCACTTAAAATATTTTCAAGGTCTTCAATTGTGTATTTAAATATACTGTTTTTTTCCATACAAAAAATCTCCAATGTTTATTTTATCATATATTAGGTTTAAAAAAATAATACCCTTGGTATTATTTTTTTCTTTTTAAGTAGACAAATATAAATCCACAAATACTTAAAACAGTTGGAATAAGAACTATTGGAATTAATCATGATAATTTATTATCTTTAGTTTTTTGAGTTTCTGGGCTTAATGGATTTTGCTCATTACTAAACTTTAAAGTATTAAATGTTCCTTCTTTATAAAGAATGATTGTTTGTTCTAACTGATTAACTGTACCCATAATTTTATTTTCAACAATATTAAACTCTATTAATGAACTTTGATGATATATTTTTTGATCTTCTAATAAGTATTCAAATTGATTTTGTTCATCTAAATAGATTGTTGTTTCTTTGTAATTTAAATTATTAGTTAAAATAATTTCATGAGAAAATTCATAATTAAAATATTTAAACTTAACAATATAACTCCCAGGTTTTGAATTATAAAAATTAAATGTCTCATTTACTAAATCAATATCTAATTCATCACTTTGAATTTCAAGTTTTGAAAAATTAATTTGTGCTTTATTTTTAAATTGAAATGTATTAACCTTATTAGTTTCAAAAACTTCAAAGTTATTTTCAAATATAGGTTCAATAACTTTTAATAATGTATTTACTGTAATTTCTAATTGTTTTTTTGTTAAATTTGAAAAAAGTTTAAATTTTTGTTCTTCAAGAGAATTTGATTTTATTAATAATTTATTTCCAATTAATTCAACTTCTAAATTTTTATTTGTATTAATAACTGCAAGATTATCTTTTGGATCAATAAAATCAAATTTTATTTCTTTTGTAATCCCCTTCTCAAGTTCAATATTATTTGTAATTTCAAAATCTTTAATTGTGTCACTAACTACTTCAATCTCTAATTTAAAAATTTCATTGGCATTAATAGCATCAATTTCAATTTCTCCTTTTCAAACTTCAAGTGCTTCAAGCATTATTTTATCTTCTGCAATTCTTGTAAGCTTAACTTCTGGGGGTGTTTGAAAATATAAATTTAAAAAATATTTATAATTTTTAAAATAAATAATTTTCTTATCACCTTTCATAATTACAATATTTTTATCTGATAAAGAAATGCTAGTTGGTTTTATAGGTTCATAATATTTGTCATCAAAATCTGTATATTCAAATTTAATGTCATCTTTAAAGTTTGGCAAAAATTTATAATCAACATCATCTCAGGTTTTGCGTTTACCTTTATCTTCTAATCTAAAAACATTATTACAAACTACTTGGATACTATTTTTTATTCCGTCATTTGAAGTATATAAAAATTCTAAAAGACTAGTAGCATATTTTGCATTGAATTGTTTAATTCCCTCAATATTAACAGTTGAATTTTTAACAAATTTAAAACTTCCGTCTTTAATATCAAAAAGTTTTTTTGCAATCTCATAAACTTGCTGGGAAAAATGATCAATGTCATTTGTTGTTCTGTCAAAATTCAAAAATTTAATAGTATTTAATTTAGGCATTGTCAGTCTTGTTAAAAAAGTATATTCGTTCTGATTATCTCTAAGAGTTAATTTTACAACATCATTATTTTTAAAACTAGCATATATTCCTTGGGCATTAATATCAACAAACTTATATTTTTTAGTTGAATTCAAACCTATTTCATTTAAAAATTCTTTATCATTTCTAAGGGCTCTTTCAATAATACTTTTAATATTAGGTCCGTTAATATCACTATCTAATTTTAATATTGGCAATTGTAAATCAGATTTTTCTAATTCTTTCTCTTTTGTTTGAAAAGCAATCTCAATATTACTTAAATTTAAACCTTGATTTTTAGAAAGAATTGCTCCTGTGTATTGATAATGTTCTTTTCAACTATTGATTGGGTCTATAATTATTTCTTGTTGAATAATTCCATTAAAGTTTAAACCTCATTCTCCATTTTGTTTAACTCTCTCAATTCTCATAGTAATATCAACTTGAATAAAAGAATCAGCATTATTATTTTGATATGAATAAACATTATTGAATTCAATAAATTTTTGACGTTCATTTAAAGTTACTTGAAATTCATTTTCAGTAATAAAATTGTTATTAGCAGCTTCTATTTGTCCAATTGAAGTTGATGTCCACCTTCTAAGTGAACTATCAAAGTTAAAAGTTAATTTAGAATTTTCAAAATATTTTTCATATTGTTCCATTCTTAATTTTTTAATTGAATAAAATTCATTAAAACTTTTTTTAACATAGTTTGAATTATCTTTATATTCAAACTCATCATAATTTCTAGAATATGAATCTGGATATGCAAAACTAATATTGTTTTGCACTTTATCTTTATATTCATGAAACTTATAATTTGATTTATTTTGTTGTATTGAGTCTTTTACAATTTTACCAGTGATAAACGTTGGTGAAAATGATGACCCTACAAATAATAATTTTAATAATATTTTCATTTTTTTCCTCCCAATATAGTAATCGTCAAAAAAAATGACAAAATGACAAAAAAAATAAAGAAATTAAAATTTCTTTATTTTACAAATATAAAATCCATTATTGTTGCCTTCAAAACCAAAAAATTGTTTTTCAAATATAATTCTAAAAGTATTATGACGAGTTAAAAATTTTTGAATTTGATCTTGATTTTCTTTTTTATTAACTGTACAAGTTGAATATAAAATTGAGCCCTCCGCATTTAGTAAACTTGCAGCATTATCTAATAATTTTTCTTGTGTTAAAAGCAATTGTTCAACTTCTTCATTTGAATATTTTTTTAATTTAATTTCTGGTTTTCTTTTTAAAACACCATAACCTGAGCAAGGAGCATCTAACATTATTGAATCATATTTTTTTTGTGAGTTGAATTTTATTCCATCACCAAAATATAAATTAAAATTTTTTAAATCTAAACGATTTAGATTCTCTAAAATAATTTTTTCCTTTGAATTATTAATTTCATTTGCATCAATAATTGTATTTTTGTCCACTATTGCACACATATAAGAAAGTTTTCCTCCAGGTGCACAACATAAATCTAAAATATTTGTATTTGATTTTAAATTTAATTGTTCAACAGCTAAAATACTAGTTTCATCTTGAATATAAATTAATCCTTGAGTTATTAAATCACTTGCAATAATATTTTTATTTGCAATTAAACAGTTAGAAGCAATCTTGGATTCTTCTAATTGATAGTCATCTTTATATTTCAAATATAATTCTTGTTTTGAAATTTTAGTTTCATTTACTCTAAATGAAATTCTTTTATCTTGATTTGATGAGAGAACAATTTGATTTGCAATTTCAATTCCATAATCATTTTTAATTTGTTGAAATAATCAAAATGGAAAACCATTTTTTAAAGGAAAAATATTTTGCTTATTTTTAATATCAACAATTCACAATTGTTGATTTAATAATTGTTTTGAAATTGCATTTACAAAACCACTACTATTTTTATCAATTAACTTTGCAGCTTCTACACTTTCATTGACAATACTATAATCTGGTTGATTTAAAAATTTCATTTGATATAAAACCATTCACAAAAGAATTTGAATTTTCATATTTGTTTTTGATGCATCAATTATTTTATTCACAACATATTCTAAATAAATTTTGTATTGAATTGTTCCATAAACTAATTTAAAAATAAAAGCTATGTCAGATGATGACATAGCTTTTTGTTTTGCTAAATTATTTAAAAGTTTATTTGAAAATTGATTTTCCACAATTACTTTATAAATAATTTCTCACGCCTTAAATCTTGAATTCATTCTATAAAGCATGTTGTTCAATACTAAAGAAGTTAACATCAATCATGAAATGTTCAACAATTGATTCAACAAATTCTGGATCTGTTAAGATTGAAAGTTCTTCATTTGCTAAAACATGTGAATATATTTTATCTGTTAAAATATCAATTAAGTAATTTTGGAAATCAAAGTTTTCTTCGATTTTTTGTCCACCTACTTTTTCAACATTTTCTTTTCAGTTTTCAACAAAGAATGAATATTGACCAATTACAATTTTTTTAACTTCATTTCTTAATTTTGCATATAAACTTTTTTCAGGTCCAACTGCAAGAGTATTTTCTTTTGTTAATACATCTTTTACTTTTGCAACAGCATTTTCAATGCTATCAATTTCAATTACATATTGATATTGATGTTTCAAAGGAATTTCTAATAAAGCTTTGTCTAATCTTTGTTTGATAATGTCTTCTTGTTCTGTTCCTCTTGATCTTAATCTTTGTTCAAGAGATTTTAAACTTGGAGGCATTAAGAAGATTGAAACTAAGTTTTCTTTTTTTTCTTTTTTCAACACTTGTGTTGCACCAATTACTTCAATTTCTAAAATAACATTTTCACCTTTTGTAATTTTATCGTGCACAGTTTTTCTTGGAGTACCATAATAGTTTCCAATGAATTCTGCATGCTCAATTAATTCGTTATGTTGAATTGCATCTTTAAATGTATCTTTATCCACAAAGAAATAATCTACTCCGTCAACTTCACCAGGTCTAGCCTGTCTTGTAGTCATAGAAACTGATTGAACTAAGTTTAAACTTTTATCTTGTCTTAAAGCTTTGTTAACAGTTCCCTTTCCTACTCCTGATGGTCCTGAAAGAATAATAATTTTACCTTTTTTATTCATCTTGATCGCCCTCTTTTTCATTTCGTAAAACATAAAGATGTTTATTTTTATATTCTTTATATTTTAATAATTCAAGAAAATCCAATTGGGTTAAATCCAAAGGACTCTCTGATTCTGTTATTACTATACCATAATTATTTAAAATTTTGGAATCATTAATATAGTTGAAAAAATCATAATAGTATTGTACCTGTGCAAATGGGGGATCTAAATAAATTAAGTCAATATAAATATTATTTGATTTTAAATATTTTAAAACTTGTCCATAATCTAAATTTAATAATTGATATTCATTGCTATCAATATTGTATAAATTTTCTTTAATAATTTCTAACGCTGGTTTATAATGATCGTTAATGTAGGCAAATTTAATTCCTCTTGATAAACCTTCAATTGATAAAGCACCACTTCCACCAAATAAATCTAAACTAGTTTTATTTTCAAAAATAAAATAATTATTTAAAATATTAAACATGTCTTCTTTAACTCTTGCAGTTGTTGGTCTTGTGTTTTGACCTTCAAGAGTTTTTAAATGTCTTCCACGATACTTACCACTAATTACTTTCATAAATTAAACCAACCTTTCAATTATTTCTATAATTAATATAAACTAAATAAAATAATTTTTGAGATATAATCAAAATTGAGGTAAAAAAAATGAAATTAGATATTACAAAAGACTTATTACAAACTGAAATTCCAACTAACAAGTGATTATGAAAAGATAGTCAACCAGAAGTGATTCGCAATCAAAGTGTTGATGTAGCTTTACCACTAAATGAAGAACATACTCTTGTAATGCAAAAATTAATTGATTTTGTACGTTATTCACAAGATGGTGAACTAAATCAAAAAACTAATTCAGATTATTTACGCCCTGCTGTTGGACTTGCAGCTCCCCAAATCGGAAGCAATACAAATATGTTCTTTGTTCGTTTTGAATGAGATGAAGAAAATGGAGATGTTGAAGAGTTTGCAATGATTAATCCAAAAATAATTGCACAAAGTGAACAAATCACCTATTTGAATGGTGGTGAAGGTTGTTTGAGTGTTGATGTTGATCAACATGGAATTGTACCAAGAAGTTATAAAATCCAAGTAACAGGTTATGAATGACTAACTGAACAAGAAGTGACATTAACTTTACGTGGTTATCAAGCAATTGTTTTTCAACATGAAATTGAACACAATCATGGAAAACTATATTATGATCGAATTAATCAAAAAGATCCCCAGCTTACAGAAGAAAATTGAATCATGATTTAAAAAGGCAAAACTATCGCCTTTTTTATTTATTTTTTTTATATTTTTAAATCTTTATTTGATAAAATATAACTAACGAAAATTCTGTTCTAAAATTAGTGATTGAATAATATTTAAAACAATTTAATAATTAAAAAAATTATTTTTTTTAGAGCAAATTTTTTGTACCAAATAGGAGAAATATAATGGAAAAGAAAGATTCAAAGGTTGTAAGCATTGTTGCTGATCTTGAAGCAAAAATCGAGATTAAAAAAATGCCTAGCAATTCTGATCCAATAAAGAAAAAGTTAGAATCTGCACCTCATCCAACTAAAGTATTTGCTTTAGGAGGTCTTGAAGAGGTCGGAAAAAATACTTATTGTATTGAATACGATGATGAAATTATTATGATTGATGCTGGGGTCAAATTCCCTGATGCAACTCAACTTGGAGTTAGCGCTGTAGTGCCTGATTTTAGTTATTTAGTTGAAAATAATTCAAAACTAAAAGGACTATTTATCACTCACGGTCATGAAGATCATATTGGTGGAATCCCCTATTTATTACAACAAGTTGATGTACCTGTAATCTATGCCCCAGAATTAGCTGCTGCATTGATTCGTGATAGATTAAAAGAATATAAATTACAAAATAAAACAGTTGTAAAAGAATATGTTGAAAATGATGTTTATGGAACAAAAAATTTCACAGTTCAATTTGCAGCAGTTAACCACTCAATTCCTGATGCATTTGGAATTCATGTTTCAACTCCAAATGGAGCAATCTTCTCAACAGGAGATTATAAATTTGACTGAACTCCACTTGGACATAGCGCCAATATTTCAAGATTAAGTCAATGAGGAAATGAAGGAATTGAATTATTAATGGCAGATTCAACAAATGCTGAAGTTGAAGGTTATACTTTAGGAGAAAGAAAAGTTATTCAAAATATTGATACACATTTCTTAAAAGCAAAAGGAAGAATTATTATTGCTTCATTTGCTTCTAATGTTCACCGTATTCAACATATTATTGAATTGGCAAACAAATATGGTAGAAGAATTCTTGTTATTGGAAGAAGTTTAGAAAGAATTATTAAAATAATTCGTCAAATGGGTCATTTAAATATTAATGACAAAATGTTCATTAAAGCAAATGACATTGAAAACTATCCAAAAAATCAAATTATGATTTTATGTACAGGAAGTCAAGGTGAACCAATGGCTGCTCTTTCAAGAATTGCACGAATTGAACACCCAACAATTAAATTAATTCCAGGAGATACAGTTATTATGTCTTCTTCTCCAATTCCAGGAAACAGAGCTGATGTTGAAAATGTTGTCAACAAGCTAACAAAAATTGGAGCAATTGTAATTGAAAATAATACAGAACAAAAAATTCATACTTCTGGACATGCAAGTCAAGAAGAACAAAAATTATTATTTACATTATTAAAACCAAGATGTTTTATGCCAATGCATGGTGAGTATCGTATGTTAAAAGTTCACGGAGATACAGCAACAAAAGTAAATGTTAAACCACATAATGTCTTTGTTGTTGCAAACGGTGATCAAATCTTATTACATAATGGTCAATCAGAAGTTGGTAAAAGAATACCTGCTGAAGCTGTCTTTATTGATGGAAAAGACATGACAGGAAAAGCAAGTAACGTTATTCGTGAAAGAAACATTCTAAGTCGTGATGGGCTAATGGCTGTAATCATCTCAATTGATTCACAAGCTAATAAATTGTCTGCACCTCCAAGAATTGTTTCAAGAGGAAGTTTCTATGTAAGAGACAGTGGAAACGTTATTGCTGAATCAATTAATATCGTAACACAAGCTGTTTTGGGAGTTTTAAATTCATCAAAACCAACTTTTGGAGCAATCAAAGCAGCAGTTAAGGAAAATCTTTCTCCTTTTATCTTTAGATATAAGAGAAGAAATCCTTTAATTATTCCAGTTATCTTAAATAAAAAAATTGAAGGGAAATAGAAAATGAAAACAAAAAGTGAACAACTAAGTTTATTTAATATCATTTGAATTGGATTTTGTTTTATTGCAGGAATTACATTTACTGCTAGTTTTGCAGCCATTCTTGGAAATGATGGTGTAGGACTACATATATACTGAATATTTGCTGTAATTGGTGTTATTGCTTTTATGTGTGCTTGATCTTTTGGAAAATTAGTTCAAGTTCACCCTGAAGCTAATGGTGGAGGAAGCCAATATACAAGAGTTGCCTTTGGTAAATTCTGAGGTCTTGTAATGGGATTATTAAATTATGCAGTAATTCCAGTTATTGGTATGGCCTTATTAGTTTCAATGATAAGAGCAAACTTTGATGGTGGAGAATTTAACCTTGTAGGTTATAAAGATGGTGAATGAGGTCAATGAGGATCATGAGGTAGCTTATACTTAGATTTAATTTCATATGCTTTATACATATTTGCTATCACAATCATTTTTTTAGGATTAAAAAAATATAAAATATTTTCAACAATTATTGGATATTCAACTTGAGGTTTAACTATCATTTTAATGATTTTTGGATTAGTTGGAGGTTCAATGAACCTTATTGATGGAAACAATGGTTTCGAACACCAACAAGGTGCACAATTAGGTTTTGACAACTTTGCATCAACATTTACAACTTGTTTCTTTGCATTCTGTGGAATTGAAACTTTTATTACTACAGGAAAAAATATAAAAGATAGAAACAAAAATATGCCCATTGCAATTATTGTAATCTTAATCTTAACAACATTGTTCTACATTATCTTTACTGCAATTATAATGATGGCAGTAACAGTCGATTTTGAAGGAAATCCAAATATGCAAATATTTGATGCCTTTAATAATGATTTCTTAAAAACATTTGGACCAATTTTAGTAGTTGTATGTACAATTTTAATGAGATTTAACTCTTCACTACAAATTACATTATTTGGTGGAGCAACACTTGAACCACTTGCAAGTCAAAAAATGTTGCCAGGTGCTTTAAATAGAGAAAATAAAGATAATATTCCTGTAGCTGGAGTTTTAGCAACTGGATCATTATTTACATTTACATTTATTTTATTTATCTTAATCCCTGATTTAATTCAAGGATTTAGAGGTGAACCAACACCATTTAACTATGGTACACTTGCAAGTTGTGCTTCAATTATCTTGATTTCAATCTACTTATTAATAATTGCAGTAGTTATGGTACAAGGAATGCGTAAAAACATTAAAGTTCGTGTTTGAGAATACATTGCTTGAACATTAACAACTATCTTCTTAATCTTCATTTTAGCTTTATGAGCAAAAGGTGTTGTTGAAGGATTTATAAGTAAAGAACTTACAAGTATTATTGCTGGAGCTTTCCAATTATTTTACTTAGTATTAATTGCTTGTGCTGCAATTGGAATCTACTTTGGATACCATAAAAAACAAATGGTAAAAATTCAAGAAAATAAAGAAGAATTAAATAAATTACAAGAATACGAAAAAGTATTTACAATTATTAAATAGTTATAAAAACATTCACATAGTGAATGTTTTTTCTTTATTTTAAAGATATAATTATACAAATAAGTGTTAAGGGGGATATGATTTTTATGAAAAAATTACTTTATGTATTATCAAGTGTTGCACTAACAACTAGTGTTGCTGCTCCAATCGTCATTTTTTCATTACGCGATGACGAAAATGTTCCTGAAACCATAATTGCTAAAGAATTTTCATACTCAAATGATCTTTCAAAAATAAAAAATGATGGTAAACCCTTAATAGGTTCACATGATATTGAAGTTGAAGGATTGCAATCTGTAATTAATGATATTAAAAAAACAGGTGCAGATCTTAAATCAAACAAATACAAATTAACTTATGTAGAAACAAAGTTAGATACAGTTACTTTCCCTTCAATTAATCCTCACTTTGATATCAATCGTTTTAATGAAATTCTAAATAAAGATAATAAATATATAAAAGTTATTAATCATCGTTTTGAGATTTCACAGATTTCTGCAGGAAATGGAAATGCTCAAGAAGAATATTCAATTACTTTACTAGCTGATTTTGAAGTTAGAAATAATGAAGATGACGATCCTAAGTTCTTTAGAAATGTTAGAGTAACTGAAGTGCCTTCTTATAGACCATATACAGATATCGAAAAAACTTTAAAAGTACACAAAAATACTTTAACAGTTGAATACACTATTATCATTGATATTAGTCATGTTGATAATGGTCCATATATTGGAATAAAAATGCCTGAAGAAGGAGTAGTATACTATGTAAGTCAGGTCTTACAACGTTTTAATGGTAATGCACAAAATCCTCCAAACCCAGAAGATCAACAAATAGCAAAAGAACTACAAGCTAAAATCTTGAAATATATCAATGAAGTTCATGATATTAAACTAGCTACAATTGATACACCAATTGTAGAAGTTTGAAGTGCTATTGAAAATGAAAAAGGCAAATATGAACTGGGTCGTAAATTAGAAAACAATTACGAATTAGACTATGATATAAACCCCTACTTCTACCTTGCAATTACAAGCAAAAATGAAGCAATTGGAACTCATTATGTATTAATTGGTAACTCTAAATCAGCCGTTGACTAAAAATTACACACTAAGGTGTAATTTTTTTTATAAAAATATTTTATAGAAATAATATATATAATATCTTTGAAGGGGGGTCGAAAATATGTCAAACCCGATCGGTAGAGTCAAAACAATGGCATCTTTATTTAACTGATTTGGATTAATTGCCTCAGTATTCTTAGCAGCATTCTTAATCTTTGCATTTTCAAGTCCAGATTGATTAAATCTTAAAGATCAAAAATTTGAATTTGCATTATGATCTAGTGTAACTATGTTTTTTGCAACTATGAGTATTGCTTTCCAAGCTTACATTATTCACTTCATCAAAACTAGCGATGATGTAACATTTATAAACAATAGATACATCTTAGTATTGTTCTCATTATCAGTTGGAGGATTATTTACACCATTCATTTTAATGAGTTTGCCAAATATTAATGTTAAATCAAGTGTTACTCCAAAAATTTCTATATCTAGAGGTTATGGAATCTCAGCTGCATCATCAGCTGGAGTTGCTATGCTTACATTCGCTTCTGTTTTAACAGATGGAAATGGTTGAGATACTCTAGCTGCTAATTCAACTGCAAATATTATTTTATGATCTGTTCTTGGAACAATTTTATTCTGAGGTTTAATCAATATTATTTTATTTGTTGGTAAAAATGCTCTAGTAAGATACGAAAACTCAAACGGTTCAAGAGCAATTATGAACTTTATAGCATTCTTCAATTTAATTTTTGCAACTATTGTATTAATATGAATCTTAATTTGATCTGTATTAACAATCTTAAATGCAATTGCGTCATTATTTGATAGACAACGTGGTTTCTTTAGTTCATTATTTAACTTTATGTATGTTTCAATGATTATTACAAGACAATTATTTATCATGTATACAGCTTGACATTGTATTAAAGGAATTTGAGCAAAACAAGGCGAATTTGAATACAATGCTTACTCAAAATTGAGTGAAAAAGAAAATAGCTTCAATAAAGCTTAAAAAATAAATTAAAAAATTTTCATAAAAACTCTTCTATAAAACTAGAAGAGTTTTTATTTTAAATTAATTTTTTTAAGATAAAATCTTTATCAAGGAGAGAAATAATATGAATAAAAATATTGATAATAGAATACTTGATTCATTAAAAAATGAATTGAATAGACAAAAAAACCACATTGAATTAATTGCCTCTGAAAATTATGTTTCTCCAGCAATTTTACAATTAAATGGTTCTGTTTTAACAAATAAATATGCTGAGGGTTATCCTGGAAAACGCTACTATGGGGGTTGTCAATTTATTGATGAAATTGAAAGTTATGGAATTGAACTGGCCAAGAAATTATTTAATGCAGACCATGCAAACTTACAACCTCATTCAGGTAGTCAAGCAAATGAAGCAGCCTATAAAACTCTTCTAAATCCAGGGGATAAAGTTTTATCAATGAGTTTAGATGCTGGAGGCCATTTAACACATGGATATAATATTAATTTTTCAGGTCAACTATATGATTTTGTATTTTACAAAGTCAATCGTGAAACTGAAGAAATTGACTATAATGAAGTTGAAAAATTAGCTTTAGAACATCGACCAAAATTAATATTGGCTGGAGCAAGTAGTTATACAAAAATTATTGATTTTAAACGTTTTAAAGAAATTGCCGATAAAATTGATGCTTACTTTATGGTTGATATGGCCCATATTGCTGGTTTGGTTGCTGGAGGAGTTCATCCTAACCCCTTCCCCTATGCAGATATTGTAACTTCAACAACTCATAAAACTCTTAGAGGTTCACGTGGAGGAATTGTTTTATGTAAAGAACAATTTAGCAAAAAATTAGATAGTGCAGTTTTTCCTGGAATTCAAGGTGGTCCTTTAGAAAACCAAATAGCAGGTAAAGTACAAGCTTTAAGTGAAGCATCAAGTGAAGAATTTAAACAATATGCTCAACAAGTTATTAAAAATGCAAAAGCACTTGCAGATACTTTAATGGAAAATAACATTCGTTTAATTGCAAATGGAACGCAAAACCACACAGTTATTGTTGAAGTGAAAAACTCATTGGGAGTTACTGGAAAACAAGCTGAATCTATTTTAGAATCAATTGGAATTGTTGTAAATAAAAACATGATTCCCTTTGATAGTGAAAAACCAGTCAACACTTCTGGAATTAGACTTGGAAGTGCAGCAATGACAACTAGAGGTTTTAAAGAAAAAGAATTTAAAGCTGTTGCACAAATCATTGCAAAAGCTCTAAAAGATCACAATGACCAAAATTTAGATCAATTAGCTCAAGAAGTTAAACAATTATGTGATAACTTTCCAATTTATACTGATATTAAATACTAATAATAAAATAAAAAGTTTAATACTCATACAAATTTGTATGAGTATTTTTATCTTTTAACAAAAAAATGATTTTCGTGTGAAAATCATTTAAATTTTATATTAATTATTGAGCAGCAGTTTGTGCTTCAGTATAACCATCATATTTTGTTGCTTCTTTATTTACAACTTTTCTATGAGTTCTAATACTTGTGTTAATTGTAAATGGAACTACTGCTTGATTTTTAAATTGTTTAATAATATATTTGTATTCTGCTGGTTCTAAATTTGGTTCAGCTAATTCTTCAATTTTCTTAATCATTTTTTTAAAGATTTTTGATCATCAAAGTCATCCTAAAGCCATTAATAATAAACCTAAGCCACATAATGATGAATAAATATATGCCAAGTTGTAAATATCTGTATATCCAACAGAAACAACTGTTGCTGCAATGAAAGCTCCTCAGTTTAATAAAACTCCAAATGCAGCTAAAATATGACAATAAATTGATCTACTTCAAAAGTTTGTTGCTTGTTGACGAATATCTAAAATATTTGTAAAGTTGTACAACATTAACATTGTACCTTTTTGACTATTTGTATCTTCATATCACTTTGGTAAGTGTAATTCTTGATATGCAGATCTATAGTTAAAGTGATTGTTAAATCTTTTTCTTTGTCCATAATATAATTTAATATCGTTGTACCCTGTTTGTCTTGAAAGTTTTTCAAATAACTCTTTTTGGTTAATTGATGATTCCCTTTTTTTTGAACTTAGATATACTGAAATGTTGATAGCTGTTGCCAAAATTACAATAATTGTAATAAAAGTACAACTTGCCAATATGATGTATCTTGCTCAATCTGGAAACATACCATTTTGATCGTTTCAAATTCCGTTCATAAAAATATCTCCTATTTATTTGTTTATGCTAGCTTATCACGTTAAGTAGTATAGTCTCTAATATAATATCATTTTTTTGAATAAATGTTTTAGTTAATAATGTATTTTGTTCTACTAAAACAGCAATATTAATGTAGAAATCAACAAAATCAACTTCTTTAAAGGTATTAATATTAAATAAAGTTGACTTATATTGGTTTCGATAACTTATTAAAACGTTATTTTGATTTAAATAAAATATATGTTTTGGTTCTTGTGAATCAACTAGGGTTTCTACTAATTGCCAATTTAGATCATATTTTAATATTTGAAAATCACTATTCAAAACTATATATAAATCATTAAAACCAATAATTTCAAGGGCTTTAAAATTTAAAGTTTTTACTATTTGAAAATCACTATTCAAAACTATTACTTGTTCATTCTGATTTAATGCAATTATTTGATCATTAATAACATTCAAAATTTTTGCTTCAACTTTTAAAGTTTGAGATTCATTAATTAATAAATATTGTTTATTTTCATAGATTGTATAAATTAATTGATTATTATATTTAAAAACATTAATAATTTCACTTTCTAATTTGGTTACAAATTCACATTCTGTTAAGTTGATGTTATTTTGGTCTCTATTTGTAAAGTCAAAAGGATAAGCTAAAAAATATCGACTTAAATCAGCTTTATTTTTTAAATTTTCAATTACTTGTTCAATAGCTATTTTAAAAATTTCCTTATTTACAACTAAATAAAGATCTTGGTCAATTATAAATAAGTTTTTTATTCATCCAGTATTGTCAATTGTTCTTATATTTCTTTTCATATTGTAAGTATAAAATAAAATACTGATATTTTTAATGTATTTACTAAATAAGGTATGATAAGAATGATTAAAAGGAGTCTTATTAAAAAGAAATGATAAATCACATTGAAATCTATATATTAGATTATAAAAAAGAACTAAATTTTTGACAAAAGTTGGCCCCAATTTTGCAATTGCCAATAATTGATACTTGAATTACAGGTTTTAGAGTTGGTAATCTTTTAACTGGATATATTGCCTTTAATGAAACTAAAATTAACACAATTAATTTTAAGAGAACTAATGTTGGTATTAATCATTTAGCCTTTAAAGTTAATAGTTCAAAAGAAGAAATTTATCAAAAATTAAAGAATCAAAATTTTAAAATTCTATATTTAGATAAAAACTATCCAAATGTTTATGTTGAAAATGAATGAGGTTTAAAAATTGAAATAATTACTGTTGATAAATAAAAAAATCACTCATAATGAGTGATTTTTAAATAAATTTAAATTAAGCGTTTTGGATTGCTTCAACACCAGGAAGAACTTTTCCTTCCATGTATTCTAATGAAGCTCCCCCACCTGTTGAAATGTGAGTAAATTTATCTGCATATCCTAATTGAATTGCTGCAGCAGCACTATCTCCTCCACCAATTAAAGTAAAGGCATCACTCAAGTTAGCGATTGCTTCACAAACACCAACTGTTCCTTTTTTGAAGTTTTCAAATTCAAAAACTCCCATTGGTCCATTTCAAGCAACTGTTTTTGCTCCTTTTAATGTTTCTTGGAATAATTCAATTGATTTTGGTCCAATATCTAATCCCATAACATCATCTGGTAAATCAACACCTGAAATTGTTCCTTCAACATCTTTAAATTCAGCACAGTTAGCAGAATCAATTGGTAAAATGATTTTTCCATTTGATTTTTCTAAGTATTCTTTTGCAAGAGCCACTTTATCTTCTTCACATAATGATTTTCCAATATTGTGTCCTTGTGCTTTGAAGAAAGTATATGCCATACCTCCTCCAATAATAATTTTGTCAGCTTTTGTTAATAAGTTATCAATAACTCCAATTTTGTCAGAAACTTTTGCTCCTCCAATAATTGCTACAAATGGATGTTCTGGTGAATCAATCCCTTTTGATAACATTTCTAATTCTTTTTGAACTAAGAAACCAACACAACTTTCTGAAATGTTTGATGCAATTCCAACGTTTGAAGCATGAGCACGGTGTGCAGTTCCAAATGCGTCATTTACAAATACATCTCCTAAGCTTGCTCAGTATTTTCCTAAGTCAGCATTATTTTTTGATTCAAATTTAACAACTTCACCATTTTGAACATCTTCAAATCTAGTGTTTTCAAATAATAAAATTTGACCTGCTTCTAAAGATTTAATTGCATTTTCTAACTCTTCTCCTCTTGTTTGAGCAACAAAAGTAACTGGTTTACCAGCAATTTCTTCTAATCTTTTTGCAACTGGTGCTAAAGATTTTTTTGCTTTATCTGCTTCTTCTTTAATTCTGCTTAAGTGTGAAAATAATACAATTTTTGCACCATTTTCTAATAAATAATTAATTGTTGGCATAGCAGCTTTAATACGGTTGTCATCACTAATAACTCCATCTTTAATTGGTACGTTAAAATCAACTCTAACTAAAACTGTTTTGTCAGCAACTTGAACGTCTTTTAATGTTTTTTTCATTGTTTGTGTCTCCTTATACTTTAATATTTTAAAACATTTTTACTATTTTTGTTGTTATTTTACTTATTTATTACAAAATCTAGATATTCAAAAAAACCATTTGGATTATTTGCATAAAATTTTAGTATATCTTGATCAGTAATCAAAATATTTTTATTAGGTTTATATAAATATCTTCATGGAGTCTGTTTATGACAAATATCTACAATATTTCATGAATCTAAACTCATCATAAAACTTACAATCTTTTCAACAATAATTGATTCTTTGTATGTATCATATTTTAAATCAATATTTTCTTGAAATAATAGTGGAATATTATTAGCTTTGAAAATTGTTTGTTGTTTTCAAAGATCATAAATAACAGGTCCTCACTTTCAAGTTTCAAAATCAATTTTTGTGATCGGCTTTTTATAAATCAAAAAATACGCATATATAATATAAATTATTTTTTGAATTTGGATTTGAGTAACTTTCTTTTTGACTTTTAAATTAACTTTTGCCATTTTGTTAATTACAAAATCAATGTACTCTTCGATTGAATAAAAAAACATATTTTCCCTCCAATATAGTTATCGTCAGAAAAATATGTAATTTGTCATTTATTTTAAAATTATAAACCTAACATGTAGTTAATTGTACGGATAAATTGTGAAGTAAATGAGTTTTCGTTATCATATCATGAGAACACTTTAACCATTTGTTTTCCTTCAACTTCCATAACTCTTGTTAATGTTGCATCAAAAATTGACCCATATGTTGATGAAATTACATCTTGTGAAACAATTTGTTGTGTGTTATATTCTAATGCTTTTCCTAAGTCAGCATCAGCTTTAACAGCTTTTTCAATTGCTCCATTGATTTCTTCAACTGTTACATTTTTTGATAATTCAACTGTTAAGTCTACGATTGATCCAGTAATTGTTGGAACACGTAATGCTAAACCATCTAATTTACCGTTTAAACTTGGTAACACTTTTCCAACTGCTGCTGCTGCACCAGTTTTTGAAGGCACGATGTTTCATGCAGCTGCACGTCCACGACGTACGTCAACATGTGGTAAGTCTAATAAAGTTTGGTCGTTTGTTACAGCATGAATTGTATTCATTAATCCTTTAACAATTCCAAAGTTTTCGTCTAAAATTTTAGCAACTGGTGCTAAACAGTTTGTAGTACATGATGCTGCAGAAACAATTACGTCATCTGCTGATAATGTTTTGTGGTTAACTCCAAATACGATTGTTTTTAAGTCACCTGTTGCTGGAGCTGAAATAATTGTTTTTTTAGCTCCTGCATTAATATGAGCTTGCGCTTTATCTTTGTCAGCATAGAAACCTGTACATTCAACAACAAGATCAATTCCCATTTCACCTCAAGGTAAATTGTTTGCATCTCTTTCTGCTAAAATTTTAATTTCTTTACCATCAACAACGATAGCTCCATCTTTAGCTTTGATTTTTCCTCCCATGAATCTTCCATGTGCTGAATCAAATTCTAATAAGTATGCTAATGTATTAGCATTTGTTAAATCGTTAATTGCAACGATTTCTACATCTTTTGATAAGAATAATTGTCTAAAAGCAAGACGACCAATTCTACCAAATCCGTTAATTGCGATTTTTTTCATTTTTACCGTTTCCTTTCACATTTTTATTTTATACCTAATAAAGACTTTTTAAATTATGTAATTCAATGTTTTTTTCTACTTTTTTTCTAAAAAAAGATATTAATTGGAAAATTTTCCAATTAATATCTTTTGTTGTCGCCTTCTAATTTAAGTGCAATTGCTAAGCCTTTTATTCTTTCAGTAAAACGTATTGTCTTATTTTTATCAAAATTACGTTCAGCTTGTTTTGTTAATTTCTTATTTAAATAATACTCTTCTAATTCAGCAATTGAGAAATTTGAAGTAAAAAATGTTATTTTTTTATTTTCTAATCTTGTGTTTAATACTCCAAATAATAATTCATCTCGACTTCAATCACTTACAATTTCTGCACCAATATCATCTAAGATTAATACATCAATATTTGTACATAAATCTAAAAATTTATTATAATCATTTTCAAATGTTTTATTAAATGTTTCTTTTACAGTTTGAATTAATTTATTAACTGTAACAACAACAACTTTTTTATCATTTTTAGCAAAAGTATTTGCAACTGTCTTCATTAAATATGTTTTTCCAATTCCAGGAGCTCCATATAAATAAATACCTTTTCATTTTGAAGGATCTAATTGCATTTTTTTAACATGGTTTAAAAATTCAGGAAATCCCACACTTAACTTTGGATTTTCTTTTTTATAATCATCAATTGTATTTGTATATTCCTTAACATCATACTGTGCAAAAACAATATTTTTTTGAATTTTATAATCTTGATGTTCAAATTTTCAATGATTACAATTTTCACTCTTAATATAAAACTCATTATTAACAAATGAAAGTTTTTGTTGTACGCCTTTAATAATTTGATGACACTCACTCATTGGTTCATTTTCTTTGCAAATTATAATTTGCTCAATAACTCGAGTTAATAGTAAATTATTTTTTTCTAAAATTTCATCACTAATATTGTATTTTTGAATAAAAGGTTTAATAATTTGATTGTTTTTTATCTCATTTAAGGTTTTTTGCATTAGTTATCACCTCATAAAGACTCATCTAATTTAGCATCAGCTTTTGTTTCAACTTCGTAAGTTTTTTTCTTAACTGTTTTTGATCAAGAATCATCATTAATAAAGTCAAATGAATTTACTGTATTTTTTGGTTTTTTAGATTTTTGATTTGCAGCTTTTAAATATTCCATTGCTTCTTTAGCTGTTTTAATTGATTTATCTTGAAATGTTTTGGCAATTTTATATAAATAATTGGCCACAATTTTTTCATCATTTTTAAAATATGAAAAATCCATTAAACAGTTAATAACTCCATGACGTAATTTATATTCAGAAGATAATTTTTTAATTAACAAAATCATATCATCATTTAGTTTATTTATTCTTAACAATCCTTGTAAATAATCAACTGGTTCAATTGTTTCAAGCTCTTTTAATTTAATATTTGTTTGTTCAATCATATTTTGTTTTGGATCAAATACATCAACTGTTGTTTGAAATGCTTCATCACCAAAGTAAACCTCACTAATATAGTTATAAAATTTATTTTTACTAATTTTATAAGTTTGACCATCATATGCAGCTTTTAAAGCTTTCAAAATCTCATCTTGAGATACACTATATGCACAATAAACATTTTGTAATTCTTCTTTTAAAGAATCAATATTATTTGTAATAATAATTTGTTCTCTTTCAAGTTGAACCATTAAATTTTCAAAGTTAAATCCTTTTAATAATGGTGAAGATCTTTTTGGTTTTGGTTTTAACCCCTTAGTAAATTTAATCTCTGAATTTTCACTTAACTCTGCAAATACTTCAAAGAATTTTGAACTAGTGTTGTTATAACCACTGGTTTGTGAAAAATCACCTTCATCACGGAAAATAAATCTAGCAATTTCATAGTTTTTTTCATCAATCTTTTTCATCAAAGCATTATTAAATAATTCATTTTCAAAAAATGCTTTTGGTTCCAAAGGTGCATATATATTATAAATAACTGAGTTTTTTTCTTGATTATAAAGTGTTTCAATAAGTCCCATTGCTTCTAATCTTTTAATTCATTTTGACATTTTATCATGTTTTAAATCACATAAAGTTAATATCCTTTCTTCTTTAAATTCAGCTGTTTTTAAATCTTTTAAAATTTCTGCTTCATGAATTAACAATTTATATAGGTTAACGCTTCTCATTCCAATAATTGGTTGATAAAGATAAGCAAGGATCTTATCATCAAATGAACTTATACTGTTTTTTATTATTACTTTATAAACAAAATTTTTCATCAAAAATAGTTCTCCTTGTTAAATGGTATGTGTTATTAATAATATTGCAAATTATAAAAATTAAAATAGATTTGAAAATTTTTAATAAATCTATTTTAATTTGTTAATTATTTTTATTAAAAAACACCAATAAATTGGTGTCATTTTTGATTTATCCACATATTAATTTCTTTCTTGGCACTTAAAACACAGATAAGTTCCACGACCATTTACCTTAATTTTGATAATGACATTATTACAAGCATAGCATTTTTGGTTTTTTCTAGTATGTACTTGCAACTCATTTTGAAATTTACCATCAATTCCTTGTTCAGGTTGATAAGTATCAATTGTTGAACCTCCTAAACTTATGGCTCAGTTTAAAATTTTAATTGATGAGTCTAAAATCCTTTGATAATCATTAATATTTAAGTCTTTTGCAAGTGTTAAAGGATGAATTTTAGCATCATACAAAATTTCATCAGCGTAAATATTGCCAATTCCTGAAATCTTAGTTTGATCTAACAAAACTGTTTTAATATGCTTACTTGATTTAGCCATTTTGTCATATAAATATTGAGCTGTCACAATTGGATTAAATGGTTCTGGTCCCACTTTTGAAATTGGCAATTGCTCTTTATAATCTTTTGCTTTTTGATAATGAAAAGTTCCAAATCTTCTTGTATCGTGATATGCCAAGATTTTATTATCACTTAAAATAAATTCAGCTAAAATGTGTTTTTTATCATAAATATCTTTAGAATCATAAACAAATCATTTTCCTTCCATGCGTAAATGGCTAATTAAAACCATATCGCCAAGTTCAAAAATAATGTGTTTTGCAATTCTTGAGATGTGCTCAATTTTGCGATTTTTAATTGATTTTTTAAATTCTTCAATTGTTCCTTCACCTTTAAAAAGCTTTAAATAATACATTTTAACTTCTAAAATTGTATAACCAACCACTCTTTTTCTAAGCGAATTGACAACCGTTTCAACTTCTGGTAATTCAGGCATTTTATATCATTTCTTTCTATTTTAATTCATATCAGTTTTTAGCACATGACACATTTACATCTAATTTCACTTTTGAAATACGATTCTTATTTGATATTGTCAATAATTGATTATAAGCATTATTCATAATATCAACAATTGTTTGTTTATATGTTTCAACTTTGTCTTCTTGAACCAATAAAATAATTTCATCGTGAATTTGAGCCACTATTTTAATCTCACTATTATTTAGCAAGATTTTTTTATAAATTTCAACCATAGCAACTTTTAAAATATCTGCAGCAGTTCCCTGAATTGGTGCATTAATAGCTGCTCTTTTACCAAATTCTTGGACCATTTTATTGCTATTTTGTAATTCATAAATATATCTTCGTCTATTGGCCATTGTTTCAACATAGCCTTGTTTTTTACAAAATTCTAAGATATCTGCCTTGTAATTAATAATTTTTGGAAATGTTTTGTTGTAAGCTTCAATGTAATCTGTGGCTTCTTTATGACTAATTTTTAAGTCTTTTGCAAGTCCAAACTTGGTTAGACCATATAAAATTCCAAAGTTAAAAACTTTTGCCACTCTACGTTGCTCTGCACCAACTGGTTTTGAAGCATCTAAATTAAAGATATTTCTTGCAGCAAGCTCGTGAATATCGATGTTATTTTCATAGGCATCAATTAATACTTCTTCATTGGCAATATCTGCTAGAACTCTCAATTCAATTTGTGAATAGTCAATACTCATAAATGAATATCCTTTTGGAGTAATAAAGATTTTTCTAACCTCTTTTTGTAATTCATCTCTAACAGATATATTTTGTAAATTAGGTTCAACTGAACTTAATCGTCCAGTATTTGTTAAAGTTTGATGATAAATAGTGTGCACTTTATTATCACTGTAAATGTATTTTTCAAATCCACTTAAATAAGTACTATATAATTTTGAATATTTTCTAAATAATAAGATTTTTTCAATGATTGGGTGATCATTAATCAATTCATCTAAAACTTCTTTATCTGTACTTCCTTTTTTTCAATTGCGTAAATTTAAATTATCAAATAAAAGCTCTTTTAATTGTTTTGGACTTGCTAAGTTAATCGCTTCAAATCCTGCTTCTTTGATTATATCTTGAGCTTCGCTTTCAACTTTTTCTAATGCTGTTAAAACATTAGCAGTTTGAATTTTTAATTCATCGCGATCAATCAAAACCCCTTCTTGTTCTGCTTTTAATAATACAAAACTTAAAGGTAATTCAATTTGTTGATATAGTTCATATTGATTAGTCTCTTTTAACTGAGTAATAATATCTTCATAAATCTGTGAAATTATCATGGCTTTTGAAATTACATATTCAACTTTAATTTTTTGATCAATATTTTTACTTCGTTTAACCCCTTTACCAAAAATTTCTTCACTGGTTGCAATTAGTAATTCGGAATTCACTAAATTTAAATGTGATTCAAAATTTGATTTAACATTTGAATTTAAAACATAACATGCAATCATCATATCAAATACAAAATTATCATAATTTAGTTTATATCCTAAATCTTCTAAAACATAAATAGTTTTTTTAACATCATATGTATAAAATTTTGAGTTTAATAAGAATTTTGCCAATGCTTCATCCACATTTGATTCTTGTCAATTAAAAATATTGACCTCTTCTGCATTATTAAATGTGTAAAAGAAGTTTCCTTTCGAATTGACAATTGCAAATCCTACAATATCATAATTGTGATAATTATCATTTAAAATCTCTAAATTAATAAAATTAATTTCAGCACTAAAATTTGACTCTCATTTATCAATAATTTGATATTGAATTTGGCTTTTAACGTCAACTTCACTTTGAGCTACATCATTACAATATTTTCGAATCATTGAATTCATTTCATATTTTGTAAAGAAATCTTTTAAAGAGTCAAAATTTACTTGAGTTTCTCTAAACTCAAAGTTATCAATTTCAACTCCAGTATAAATTGTGGCAATTTCTTTTGATAAAAAAGCATCTTCTTTACCATCAATTAATTTTTGTTGTTTGGCACCTTTAATTTTGTCAACATTTAAATATAAATTATCCAGGTCCCCAAATTCTTGCAATAATTCTTTTGCACTTTTTTCACCAATTCCAGCAACACCTTTGATATTATCTGAGCTATCTCCTCTTAGACCTTTATAATCAATTACTTGTTCAGGGCTAATTCCTCATTTTTCAAATAATTTTTGTTTATCATAAACTAAAATATCGCTTGTTCCAGTTTGAGGTGAAAGTACAAAAGTATTTTGTGAAATTAATTGATACATATCTTGATCACTTGTTAAAATGTCCACTTGATAATCAAGATTATCTTTTAACATATAAGAAATAGTTCCAATAATATCATCAGCTTCATATCCTTCATATTCATATCAGTCAATATTTGCTTGAGTTAAAAATTCTCTTACAATTGGAAATTGTTTAATTAATTCAGGAGGAGTTTTTTTTCGACCATCCTTATAGCTTTCTAATTTATCATGTCTAAAAGTTTTTTTGCCTTTATCAAAAGCAACTTTAATATCAAAATAATTATTTTTATTCATAATGTTAAAAAGCATATTGATAAATGAAAAAACAGCATTTGTGGGAGTTCCATCACGAGTAGTTAAAGTTGCTCTTCCAAAGGAACTATAAAATGCTCTAAATATTAAAGCATTTCCATCTACTAATAAAATTTTTTTTGTCATAAATTTTTACCGCCATTCAATAAAATGATAACAAAAAAAGTATCGGTGATACTTTTTATATTATTTAATATTTTTCTTAAATTCTATTAAGATTGCCGATATTTTGTTATTAAACAATTGGGTTTTAATTTTTAAAATTAAATATTTTCCAATAGCAATCTCATTTTTAATTTTTTCATAAGTTGAAGCAAAAATAGTCATTACCATACTTGCGCTTTCATCACTGATATCAACAAAACACATTTGTCCCCCATTTTTATCAGTTTTTGTAACAATATTTTCAACCATTACTAAAACATCACTTGTCATATTATCCTTATTTAAATTTGATAAATAAATTAACTTATCATTATTAACAATTTTTTTGCGAAAAATACTTAATGGATGAGAACTGACATAAAATCCGAGATATTCTTTTTCAAAAGCTACAATTTCTTCTAAATTATCTTTTGATTGACGAATATCTAAGCTTAATTCACTTGCATGTAACGTATGTTTAATATTGGCAAGATTTAAAATGGCTTCACGGTTTTCAATTAATTCTTTTCTAGAATAGCCATAAATATCAAATGCACCTGAATAAACTAAAGCATTATACTTTTGTTCTCCTAATCCAAATTGAGACAATTGTGAAAGTAAAATTAAAATATTGTCAAAAACAGCTTTATCTGTTTTAAAGATTGTTTGAATATTTTTAATAAATTCAGGTCCAATTGTTTTAATAGTATTTAAAGGCATATTAATTGTATTATTTGTAAAATAATAGCGTTTATTTGGATTTTTTATACTTGGTCCATTAATTTTATAACCATAGTTTTTTAATTCATTTAAATATTGTGATGTCCTAACTTCATTTCTTAAAACTCCGTTTAGTAATGAACAATAAAATTCAACTTTATAATGAGTTTTTAAATAAGCCATTCAGTAACTGATAATTGAATAAGAGATAGCATGTGACTTATTAAATCCATACTCTGCAAATTTTTCAACATAATGTCATAATTCCTCTGCTTTGTTTTTTTCATACCCAGAATTAAGTGCACCATTCATAAATTCACTTTTAAACTGATTCATTAATTTTTGATCTTTTTTCCCCATAGCTCGTCTAACAATATCAGATTTACTTAAACTAAAACCAGCAACTCTTTGTAATAATTGCATTACTTGTTCTTGATAAACAATAATTCCATAAGTGTAACCTAAAATATCTTCCAAATTATTATCAATTATATAATCGGCTTGTTTTTGATTTTTTCTTTCAATATATAGAGGGATATTTTCTTGAGGGCCTGGTCTATAAAGTGATGAAGTAATTGCTATATCATCAATTGATGTAGGATTCATTTTTCTTAAAACTTCTGTCATTCCACTAGATTCAAGTTGAAAAATTCCACTAGTTTGACCAGTCTTTAATAATTCAAATGTCTCTTGATCTCTATCTAAAATATGTTCTAAAGCAAGAGTTTCATTTCTTTGCGTTTGAATTATTTTTAACACTTCTTGAATAGTTGTTAAGTTTCTTAAACCTAAGATATCAGTTTTAATTAAACCAATATCTTCTAAATAGTTCATTGAAAATTGAGTTTGAGATATTCCATTAATTCCCATTTTAGTTGGTACTACTTGATGCATTGGTATATCACAAAATACAACTCCAGCAGCGTGGGTTCCAGTTTGACGTGGCAATCCTATAATATTTTTAATAACCCCAAAAATTCTTGGATACTTTTCTTGATATTTTGTCAAAATTTTTGATTCAGAAAGTGCTTTATCTAAATCTTTAATATTTCCATCATAAATTTGCTTTGTCATTTGATTAATTTCATCATTTGGAATATCAAAAACACGTCCACAATCTCTTAAAGCATTTTTAATTCCAATTGTTTGAAAAGTTGTAATTGTTGCAAAATGATCTTTGCCATATTTTTCAAATAAATATTCCAAGACTTCTTCTCTTCGGTCATCTTGAAAATCAATATCAATATCGGGCATAGTAACTCTTTCAATATTTAAAAATCTTTCAAATAATAAACCTCATTTAATTGGATCTGGTTGTGTTATGCCTAATAAATAGGCTACCAAACTTCCAGCAGCACTACCTCTTCCTGGACCAACTAAAATATTTTTTTCTTTAGCAGCGTTTACCATATCTGCAACTATTAAAAAATAATCAGCAAATCCCATTTTCTTAATAACATCTAATTCATAATTTAAGCGCTCTAAATATTGATTTTTATCAATTTCATAATTTAACTCACTCAATTTTTCATAACATATTTTTTCCAAATAACTATCTGAAGGCATTTTTTGAGCATTTGGATAAGTTAAAAAGTGTTTTGCTTGATAATCAATTACTTGATTTTCAATTTGACTAGCTATTAAATCAATATTTTGATTATGTAAGTTCATGTCCATATATTGATTTACTTGATTTGATGTAAAATAAAAATTTTTTGAAACAGTATCAACTTCATTTAACAGTTTAGCTTCACCAATTGCTCTTAAAACTTTAAAATCAAAGTAATCATCTTCATATAAAAAATTTATTTCATTAGCAAAAACTATATTTTGATCTTTTTTTAAATATTCATAATTTACTTTTGTAACTCCATAAAATAAATTGGCTTTAAATAAAGAATTAATTTTTGATTTAAAATTATCAAAATTTTCAATTGTTGGAATAAAAATAACAATATTATTGTCATAGTTTAAGTTAAAAATTTCTTTTTCAATTTTATTAATATCATAGCGATCTAAATTAGAAATATAAGAAGAAATATAAGATACATTTTGATATCCCAAATTATTTTTAGCAAATAGCAAAATTCTTCCATAGGAAATATCAACGTTTACTCCAATTACTGGTTTTATATCATTCTCTTTTGCTAATTGTAAAAATTCAGCAACTCCATACATAGTATTATTTTCTGCATAAAAACCCAATTTAAAATCATTTCTTTTTAAGAAATTGATATAGTCTTGAGGTCTAATTGTGGAATTTAAAAAATTATAACTTGTTTGTAAATTTAATAAATTTAAATATTCCATATAAACCACCTCTTTAACAAATATATTTTACACAATTATATTAAAAAAGGTTGTTCTTGGAGGACAACCTTTAAGAAAGCATATCTTTAATAATCAACAATATAATCATCTATCGTTTGAGTGGGTTAATGAAATATCATTAACACCTTTATGATAACACTAAAAGTATAAAAAACAATATTTTTTTTATTTTTTTAAAAAATATTAGAAAATTTTCTAATTAATGTTTTCGACTTTCCATAATAGTTTCATAAGCATTATTTATCTTTGTCATTTCTGCTTGTGCTTCAATGCTTGGGTTTCTATCTGGGTGATATTTCTTTGCAAGTATGCGATATTTCTTTTTAATTTCTGTATCTGTTGCAGATTTTGTTAAACCAAAAACAGAATATGCTTCATCTACAATTGAAGTTGAATTTCTATATGATGAATAATCTTCGCTATTTCTTTCATAAGAACCTTGGCTATTTTGATTTCCCCCAAAAGTATCATCATTAAAAGTTTGATGACCTTGTTGTTGATCATAGCTATTATAGTTTCTTTTTCTTTTTCTATTAAAAATTGAATCAAATATTAAATCCATAATTATTCAAATAAACATATAGTAAAATATACGTCCAATTATTCTTAATAAATCATCCATTATCTCACCGATTTCTACTTAAATTATATAGAAATAAATACAATAATTCCTACAATAATTAACAGAACAATTACATATGCAATTATTTTAAAAATTAATGTATTAAATTTTCTTTTAGATTTTACTTTAACATCATTTTTAAGTTCTCTTTTAGATGCTAAACTTGCTTTATCAATTTCTGAAATTGTTAAAGAATCATCGCTATATTCTTCAACAACAAATTCTTGGTCATATGCTAAAGTATCTGAATTTATAACAGAGCCATTAAATACACCAAATTTGTTTTCACCCTTAATTTTTTTCTTCTTGTTTTTCAATTAACTCACCATCTCTATAAATAAATTTTTGAATGTTATTTTTCAAACAATAATCTATCATTTCATCTAACATTAAATCTTTTTCTTGTTCTTGTGCTACAAACGATTTTGGTTTTGTAACAGGTTTTTTTGGTACATACAATGAACATACATCATCAAAAGGCAAAATTGAAGTTTCAAAAGTATCAATTTTTTTAGCAATTTCAATAATTTCTTCTTTATCATAAGTTAAAACTGGTCTTAAAATTGGCAACTTTGAAGTTTCATTAATAACATTAATTGATTCAATTGTTTGAGAAGCAACTTGGCCCAAACTTTCTCCAGTAATAATTGCTTTAGCATTAATTTCTTGTGCCAAAGCATTTGCAATTCTCATAAAAATTCTTCTCATTAAAGTAATACGATATGACTCTTCTTTAATATGCATTAATTCTCTTAGAATCATTGAAAAATCGCAAACATATAAACTAAAGTTAGACATGTTAAACCTTTCAAGTTTTTTTGCTAAAGTAAATACTTTATCTAAAGCTTCAGGCGTTGTATGTGGAGGTGTCATAAAATGTAAAAAATCCACTTGCATTCCACGTTTTAAAGTTAAATAACTAGCAACTGGAGAATCAATTCCTCCACTTAGAAGTGAAATCCCTTTACCACTAACTCCAACTGGTAGCCCTTTAGCAGCATTAATTCTTGCAGTAAAAATATAGGCACCATCGCTTTTAATAACAACAGTAATTTTATTATCAGGTTTATGGACATCAACTTTTAAATGATCTGTATTTCTTAAAATATTGCCAGCAATACTTGTTTTTAAATCAACAGAACTCATTGCAAAACCTTTATCTTTTCTTTCAACTTCAACTTTAAAACTTGAAGGAGTAAAACTTTTGGCAATTTCTAAAGTTTTGGCCAAAATTCTTTTCTCATCTTTTTCAACAACATCAACTAATGATATTGAATAAATTCCAAAGATATTTTTCAAAATTTCAATTACTTCATCTAATACTGATTCATCAACTGCTAAAGTTAAACTATTATAATCTTTAATATATTCAACTTTTTCTTTATAAGGCTTTAATTTAAATTTAATATTTTGAATTAACTTAGCTATAAAAACATTTTTATTATTTCCCTTTAAAGTTAATTCTCCATATCTAACTAATATTTTTTTCATCTTATACACCTTTCATTTTTTTAGTAGCTTTTATTCGCGCTAAAATTGGAATTGAATAACCAATTAGATTTTCAAGTTTTCTTTCTTGGAATAAAGTTTCACACGTTACGATTAAATCTTCAATTTGGCCAATGACTCCTACATATCTTTCTAAATAAATAATAATTTCTTGTGAAATATAATCTAAAAAGATTAAATCAGTTAAATCTCTTAAAATATTTCATGCTTGATCTGAATATGCACCAACTTGTTTTGCCACTTGATTTGAAGTATCAACAGAAGTAATTTTACTAATTGATTCACGTGTAAATTTTCCAAGATTATTATGCAATTCTTGGATTGGAGTAATAAAACGGTCTAACTCGGCAATTGACTTATATTGATTAATTTTAACTTCACATTGATTTAGTAAAGTTTGTACAAAAATAACTTGGTTAATTAATGATTCTGTATTTGTAGCATTTTTATCAAAAATTCTTGAGACTTTATCTAAAGCATCAATATCATTGACAGCCTCTTTTAAAGAAACCAATAATTCTTCTTTTAAAGATGCAAGATCTAAATCTTGATTTGTAGAGATATTTAAATCTATTTTTGAAAAAATAGCATCTGATTTTGCTTTATGTCTAAAGTAATTTGCACGAGCAATTTCAAAAGAAGTTTTTTCTTGATTTGTAGAGTTATTAATAAAATCCATATTTTTGGCAGCTCTTTCAATTGATCTAAAAGCAGCATCAATATTATCAAAGTATGTTCTAATATCATCAATATTATTTTCAAAGTAATCTTTTAATTTATCATCATGTTCAACTGAATCTCTAAAATTATTAATTAAATCAAAGGCTTGATTTAAAATTCTTTGAGCTTTTTTGTATTGTAGTTTTCTAATTTCAGTATCAACACCTAGTCTTAATTTATCAATATTTCTTTCTAATATTGCAAATTTTTCAGCATTTCGACTAAGTTTTGTTCTATCGTTACTAAATGTAACATGTTTATTTTTAATATCAATTAATTGTTCTGGAATAAAAGTTGATATCACAGAGATAATATGGGGAATTGAATCTAATAATTCGATTAAAAAACGTAAAGCAGCATCTACTTTTGTTAATGAATTTCAACTTTCTTTATATTTTCCTTGTTCTAAATTACTAAAGAATTCAACAAAAATTTCTTCTATGTTTGAGATGATACCTTCTAGCTTAAGTTTGTCAAAATCTAAACCAAGTAATTCTAAAATAGTCACTTCTTTTTTAAGTTCTGTAAATAATTCTCTTTGATAAGTTATAAAGTCTCTTTGAATAAATTCAATTTCAATTGATGAAATAATTTGAGTTAAAATATCATGAATTGTTGAATTAATATCTGTTGCTCTTTTAAAAAGAACATTGATTTTCTTTAGATTTTTAATGGTAGGACGAGAATTTTTTTTATCTTTTAATAAAGTGGCCAATTCTTGCATTGCTCAAATTAATTGTTTTTCATATAAAATTTCAAATTTAGTTCTTCAAACACTAAATTCAGTTATTAAAGTTCCTGAATCTTCTGAGATAATTGAAACTCTTTTAATTAATTCTTTTAATGGTGATTTTTGAATTGCATCAAATAAATCAATTGTTTTTGCAAATGTTTGAATAATATGTTTATAAATATTGATAAAAATTAAAATCAAAATAGCAATAAATAAAGCAACACAAAAAACACTAAAACAAATTAGTGTCACTGGATTTGAAAACAATGTATTTAAATCTCAAGCATACAGCATCTTTATTTACCCCTATAAAACAAATTTATTATAGCACATCATTAAAATTAAAGATTTTATATACATCTAGTTTTTGAGAAATTTTCTTGTACAAATTGTCAAAAAACATATATAATTATTCTTGGTTAATCTGCAAATGAACATAATAAAATAATTAGTCTATTGTTCTTTAAATAGTAACCCTTGCAGATAAGGGCGAATTATAGACTTCCTTTATTAGGGTTCATCCGTTTTTAGATTTTCCACATAATAATATCAATTAAAATATAGGAGAATAGATTATGTCAAGATATACAGGATCTACTTTTAAGAAAGCTAGAAGATATGGTTTCTCAATTTTAGAAACAGGAAAAGAGTTTTCTAAAGGTAAAAAAAGAACAACAGCTCCAGGACAACACGGAGCTAGAAGAACTAAATTATCAGGTTATGGACAACAAATGCAAGAAAAACAAAAAGTTAAATTCATGTATGGTCTAACTGAAAGACAATTTAGAAATACTTATGCAAAAGCTAAGAAAATTTCAGGGATTACAGGTACAAACTTCTTACAAATGTTAGAATCAAGATTAGACAACATTGTTTACAGAATGGGATTAGCATTAACAAGACAAGGTGCAAGACAATTAGTTTCACACGGTCACATTTTAGTTAATGGTCAAAAATTAGACATTCCTTCATACATTGTGAAACCAGGTGAAATAATTGCTGTTAAAGATAAAATGCAAAAAAACGATAAAATCGTTGAAGCATTAGCATCAAACGCAGCAACAGTTGAATTTGTAAAATTTGATAAAGCTAAATTTGAAGGTACTTTTGTAAGATTACCAGAAAGAAAAGAATTAAACCAAGAAATCAATGAAGCGTTAATCGTTGAATGATACAACCGTTTAATTAAATAATAAACAAAAAAACTCGTATGAATAATTTCATACGAGTTTTTTTAATCTATTAAGTGACTCATTTTTCCAAAAATAAACAAAAAAATAGAAATTTTTTTAAAAAATATTCTACATTTTAAATATAATTATAAAAAGGAGAATAAAATGAAAAAAATACTAACAGTTTTAACAAGCATTAATCTGATTGGACCTGTAGTTTTGCCTATTCAAGCTTATGTCATTAATAAGATAGATTACAACATACTATTTCGAGATATAATCTCATCTAGTTTTGCCTATTCAGGTGCATGAGAAAATGCCGATAATGATCCAAATATTCCATATTGAGCTTACACAAATTTGGATACAAATTATTCAAAGGTATTTTCAAAAGTTATTAAAAATAATTCATATCAACAAAAAAATCATACATTTCTTGAATTTAACATTGATTTCACTTTGCTTGGTGGAAATTATAAGATTGCAAAAAATCAATACAATTTAAATGTACTTAATAACGTATATATAGTATTTCAAACCCAAGCTGGTCAACCAGCTCATAATAAAGTTGCTGGTTGACCAGAAACTATTGAAAGAATATCAATTTATGATATTTTAAATAATGGCAATAATTATAATAAAGAAGGCAATAATTATAATTGAGGTGAATGGGCAGCTTTAAAGCATAATTTTAGTACTTCATGAAATTCAGATAAAAGTAATTTGAAAATAGTTTGAAAAACTAAAGAATGCAGAGTTAAAGCCACAAAATGAAGTAATGGTTTATACTATAGAGTTACACTTGAAAACTATGATATTGAAATACCAAGAATTGCTTAAAAAGCAGCATTTGCTGCTTTTTTTATATAATTTTTATTTTTTTATAAAAAATCTTTAGTGAATAAAAAATCAATACAGAAAATAATACAAAAATTATCAATGGAATCATAAAAGTTCATAAATCATAATAAATATTTAAATTAATTCCAATTAGGTTAGATAGCAACAAGGCGATTTGCTTTGTTATTAAGCCAATAGTAACATACATTAAGTTTAAAGCTATAAATGTCGCAAATATATAACTAAATGAAATGTAACGACAAATGTATTTTGAATTATATCCCATTTGCTTTAGATATCTAATAAGTTCATAATTTGAGATTATTGTTAATGTAACTAAAAGAGCAATTAAAATAAATGAAATTAGAATCAAGATATAACTTGTATATATTCCAATATTGCTAAAATTTGAACCTCTTTCAAATATAAATTCACTAATTTTTTGGTAATCTGAAATAAAAATATTCATATCAGAAATACCTAAATTTTGTAAATCAATGTAATCACTAAATGAAGTGCCTTTATTATCTTCATCGATAGTTTGAAACACTAACATTTCTGTAATTAAAGGCTCACTTTCTTTTAAATAAAAAGTATTATCATACATTTTTCTATCATCAAAATATTTTTTAATAAAGTAATCTTTATTTGCATAAATATAATATTTATCTTGCAAATTTTGATTTACACCTTTAACTTTAAAAGTCATTTTTTTATCTTTTAATTCCAAAGTTAATGTATCATTTTGCAAATGATTTCACTTACTAAATTGAAAATGTGTTTCTGTAGTAAGAATTACTTCATTATCTATAAGGTGAATATCTTTAAAAATATCTTGATTTGTATCTAATAAAACAAAATTAAATATAATTTCATTTTTAAATTCTAAATTTAAACTTGATGCGAATTCAAGATGTGGATAATATTTAAAATAAAATTCTGGATAAATATCTTTCTTATATTGATTTTTTAAAGTTCACAAGCTAACATTTAATTTATTTTGAATATTTTTAACTATTTGCAATTGTTCTGGAATATCTACATTTGAAAGTCAAGCAATGTCTTCACTTGAAATTTTATATTCCAATGGATTTAAAGGTTGAAGATATTTAATAAATTCAAATAATGCATTTTGATTATTTTCATCTATTGCTTGTTTTAATAAATAAAAATCTAAATAACTATATTCATCTGGAGTTTCAACTTTAAAAGAAGTATCATTTTCAATTAATTGTCCTGATGCATTTTTATATGGAGCCATATATTTTTGAGATTCTAGAGCACTATTATATAAACTAGAAGTAAACAATATTCCAAAACTAATTGTTCAAAAAGTGATTAACATGATTATTCCAGATATAAGCGCTTTGCCTATATTTGGCCAACTGATTGATAAATTTATTCTTTTTTTTGAACTTATATGTAAACTTTTAAATAGTTTATAAAATTTAGAAATATGAATTTTGGGATTATTAATTCTTAATCTTTTAGAAATTACAAAGAAGTTTACAATTAAATACATTGACATAATGAAAAATAAAAATGCAAAATTAATTAAAAATGCAAATAAATTAACAAACTTATTTGATAAATCAAAAATGTATTGATTTGCCCCAACAGATCAAAATATTTTATAAATGATAATGCTTAAAGGAACTGCAAAAATAAAAGCTACAAATTGAGGTACCAAATCTCCTAACATTTGTGAAAAAGCCAAAATTCAATTACTAGTTCCATTTGCTTTTAAAGTTCATAAAATTTCTTTTTGTTTGTGAATAGAATAAAGTGAGATTCATAAATATGATATTAAGATCAAACTAAAAACTAAAATAGATATTGCATATGCTATTATTTGAAATATCATTAAAGGATTTTTATACATTGTAAAATATGGTGCCTTATTAGCATCATAAATATAATTTCCAACATATAAATCTAAATTATCATTGATGAAATAATTATTTAAAAAGTTATTAAAATAGTCACTTGCAGCTTTATAATCATCAGCTGCTTGTTGTAAATATATTCCATAAGTAATGCTTTCAATTAAATTATTTTTTAATAAAAAATCAATTGGAGCAAAAATATGATTTGTATTTTGTTCTTTGGCAATAGTTGTTTTGGATGTGGCTGTTCCAGCAATTGTTGTTTCTATAAGTTGACCCATACTAGAAAAGAAATATTTATCTCCAATATTTAAATTAAGTTCCTTTAAATCAGAAGGAGAAATAAAAATATAATTATTTTCTAAATCTTCAATTTGTTGATCTTTAATTTTACTTAAAATATGAAAATCACTATCATTATTTTGCTGTGTGTAAAATGGATCATTTTTATTTGATGTTGGAGAAATAAAAAATTTTAACTTATTTTGATTTAAATCATTAACTTTATGTGCAACTAATCTTGCAGAAAAAATATTAGTGTTTTCAGGAAAATGTTGATTAATTTCTTCTATCATAAGAGCATCTAAAAGATTATTATTATATTTTATTAAGTTTAACTCTTGTACATTTAATAACTTCGCAGAAATATTTGGAAATAAATTGATTATTTTTGGAGTAATCATTCCAGAATTTGAACCAACTTCTTCTATAAATTCATAAATATCTTCATCATTAGATTCAACTAAATTATTTATATATTCAAATATAAAATTATGTTCATTACTTGTTGGTCTTAGTTGTCAATGGTTTTCTTTCTGTTCTTGTGAAAATCTAGTACCTCTTCATTCAATATTTCTGAAGTGTCCTTGTTCTCAAACACTTTTTACTTCAGAAGAAATATTGCTTACAAATGAAAATAAACCAATTAGCAATGCAAAAGAAACAGTTATAAAAAAATAAAACGGCATTGTTAATTTTCATAACTGTTTAAATTTTGCAGTTAAATTCACTTTCATCATTCAAACCATAGATATATTAAATCATAAATAATTTATGGTTTGTATCAACTATTAAAATTAAAAAACATATTCTATATTTGACAGAATATGTTTAATGAAATTATTCATACAAGTTTTTTAATTTAATTAATTATTTTCTTTTTCTTTGATAGTTATATACAGAATTCAAGACTATTGATTGAGGAGCCCATTTTGTTAAACTCTTGACCATTTTATTTGAATTACCTGTAATAATATAATTCTTTTTCTTTGATTTAATACCAGCTTTTAAACTCTTTCTAGCATAAACACTAGTTTTCATTACTTTAACTGTTGATTTGTATTTTGCATCTTTTTGGTTACTACTTCTATTTCAAAATTCGGTCTTTAAAGGACCAGGACATAAAGTAATTACTCTTACTTTTGACTTAGTTTTTTTCAATTCAGTATTTATTGCAACTCCTAAACTTCATACATATGCCTTTGAAGCATAATAAGAAGCAAAAACAGGAGCTGGAGTAAATGCAGCCATTGAACCAATATTTAAAACACGTCCATAACCTTTTTTTTGAAATTCTTGGACAAATAATTTAGTTAAAATATGCAGTGACTTTATATTTAAATCAATCATATTCATTTCTTGATCTAAATCACTCTCTGCAAAATATCCCCAAACTCCATAACCAGCATTATTGATTATTAAATCAACATCAAAACGTTTAGCTTTTTCAAATAAATTATGATTATTTTCAATAATGCTCATATCCATATTTCAATTTTCAATTTTTTGATTTGGATATTGCTCTTTTAAAGCTTCTAAACTTGAACAATCACGAGCAACCCCAATGACGTTATAACCCAATTTTAATAATTCAACACAGTATGCATAACCTAAACCTTTACTTGCTCCAGTTACAAGTGCATATCTATCAGGTGCAATTTTAATTTTAGCCATTATTTGCTTCCTTTTTTTTGTTAGTCATATCAAATAAAACTTTTCTATTTAATCAAATATAGTTAATAGCAGCTAAAATTGATAGCACTGTTGCAATGTACATTGGAATCATAATGACTTGATTAATTCATCCATATTCGTCATATGTACCAGTTCCTCCAAATAATCCCCCATCAAACATTCTAAATCCAACAAAGAATAAAATAGTTAATCCTAACATTTCAAATGCTGCTCTAAATCTTCCTAATTGGTTTGCAGCCATGACAACAGTTGCTGTTGCCAAAATTTGGCGCACAACATCAATTAGAAAATCGCGACAAATTAAAACAACTGCCATTCAAACAGGAACAATCCCTGCTGCTGCAAAAATTACTAAAACTCCATTTGTTAATAATTTATCTGCGATTGAATCAAAGAATTTACCAAATGTTGTAACTTGGTTATATTTTCTAGCAATATATCCATCTAACATATCTGTTAAACTTGCAATAATAAATAAAATACCAGCTATCAAATATGTATATGGTAAATGATAATTGCCCACTTCAATTGCTGCTGTAAAAACATTAAAGAATGGAGCTGCACCATTAAAGTTGTATAAAAGCATTAATGTAACAATAACTGGAATTAAAATTATTCTGATCATTGTAATACGATTTGCTCAGTTCATAATTAATTTTCTCCTTTTTATTATTTTGATATAAATATCAAAAATTATCTCAATATAATTATTTTACACCACTATAAAGCACTTTAAATTGTATATGAAAAAAATCTTGATTTTATGATATTATAAATTCATTGAGTTGGGGAGCGAGCGTGAGTTAAGTTGGATAAGTTTATTTCAGATAAGCTTTATATGGCCCTTGATGAAAGTGGAAAATTAAATTTAAATGATGTTGGTAATTACTTTATTGTTGGTGGATTTATGTACAGTGATAAAGACCTTGTAAAATCAACAATTAGAAGAATTGAAAACGAAATCAAGCTTAAATATAATATACCAAAAGATTATGAACTTAAAGGTAACAAGTCAAATGATATGGCTTGTGTTGAATTTATTAATAATATTTTTGATGAAATTGGAGATCAAATTAGACCAATTTTTTCAGTTGTTGCACGAGACGAATTAAATAAACATTTTACTGTCAATGAAATGTTAGCTTATGATTTTTTTGTAAACAACATTATCAATTTCTACTCTAAATTATTTGATTTTAATCAATATTGTAAAGATATTTATATCTTAATGGACGAAAGAAATCTTAAAAAAACCGATTTAAACCAGTTAGAAAATTTGTTAAAAACTAATTTTATTGAAAAACCTTTTAATATTACAACTTATTATCTATCAAGTAAGTTAACTGATGTTATTCGTTTTGCTGATATTTTAGATCACATTGTTTATACATTCTATAATAATCCAGATAGTGAAAAAAATAATTTATACCAAACAAAAATTAATAAATCAATTCTAGAAAAACTAAAAAAAGGGACTATATATTATCCATTTAAAAAATCATACTTTAAAACATTAAAAGAAAGTGAGCAAAAAAATAATGCACAATAGTGCATTATTTTTTTATACCATTCTTTGTTTGTTTGTATAAACATTTAAGCTTAGAATATCGTTAAATACTTCAACATTTACCAATAATCCTATAACTCCTGCGTTTACTTTTGATAATTTTACAACATCATGAACTCAACCATACTCTTCTACAAGAGCGTCATAATTGACAAAATGATCTAAACTCAAAATTTTATTGTGTTCCACTAAAATTTCTCTTGATTTAATTAGGATTTCATCAATACTTTCAAGGTTTGTAATAAATTTTACTTTGTCCATAATATTTGATAATTCTTGACTTTTTTTCAAACGATTTGGAAGTTGTTCATATTTTGAAATTAGATTTAATGCAATTGATAAGACTTTTCTTAAAGCAAATTTTTCATTAATTTGCCCTTCTGCTAATAAAAAGTTAACGTTTTTGAAAGCTTCTGCCAAACTTTCAATCGCTGTATTTGCAGAAGATAAAATAACTTCATTTTTTGCAAATATTTTTACATCAAAACTTTCATTTTCCAATTGCGCTTGATTTTCTTGTCTTAAGTTATTAATAATTGTTTCGGCTTTTTCAATTAATAAACTAAATTGTTCTGTTGATTCAATTTCTTTAATTTCTTTTACATCAATATTAATTTTTATTTGTTGATCAAAAATCTTTCTTTCTTGTAGACATTCATTGTTATAGTATTCAATAATTTCTTCAAATGTTTTTTTAAAAATTCCCAATATATTCATCCTAATTCACCTAACTACATTTTACACTAAAATACTTACGTTTACCCTTTTTAACAATTATTGTTTGGTCAAATGAAATAAATGATTTATCTATTAAATCTTCTTCTGTAAAATCATTTTTATTCATAATTGTAATTGCTTTATCACGAATTAATTCTCTTGCTTCACGATTTGATGAAGCAATTGCTGATTGAACTAAAAACTCTACTATATTTGTTAATAAATGAGCTTGTGATTGAGGCAATGCATTTGCAATTGCCTTTAAATCACTTTGCTCTAATTGATTTAAATTACCATTAAAGAATGCTTCTGTTACTTGTAATGCTTTTTGATAACCACTTTCACCATGAACTCAAGTTGTAATAACTTGGGCTAATTTTTTTTGTCCCACTCTTTTGAATGGTTCTTTTTGATGTTCTTCTAAAATTATTTTAATTTCTTCAATGGATAAAGTTGTTAAAAAATTAAATAACTTTTCAAGCTCTTCATCTTCTTGATTTACAAAAAATTGATAGAATTCATATTCACTAGTTTTTGATGCATCTAATCAAATTGCACCAGATTCAGTTTTTCCAAATTTAACTCCATCTTTTTTTGTCAGTAAATTCATAGTAATTCCACAAGCTTTTGATTCTTCTCTTCCTAATTTAGAAGCAATGTAATCAATTCCACTTGTAATATTTCCTCATTGGTCTGAACCCCCAATTTGAACATGACAATTACTATTTGTATAAAGTTTAAAAAAGTCATAACCTTGTAACATTGTGTATGAAAACTCAGTAATACTTAAACCTTTTTCAATTCTTGAAGCAATATTTTCTTTTGCTAATAAATATGCTAAATTAAAATCTTTTCCAATATCTCTTAAAAAATCAACTAGTGACATTGTATTTAGTCATTCACCATTATTGACAATTTCAACATCAGGTACTAATTTTTTAATTTGATGTGCAATTGCTTTAACGTTTTGATCCACTTCATCTAAACTTAATAATTTTCTTTCTTGTGCTTTAAAACTTGGATCTCCAATCATCCCAGTTCCTCCACCAATAATTGCAATTGGAGCAAAACCAAATTCTCCAAATCTTTTTAAGTTAATAATTTGAATTAAGTGTCCAATATGAAGTGAATCTGCAGTTGGGTCAAATCCACAATATACTCCAGCTCCACTTTCTTGTGCCAAATTAATTTTATTTTCATTTGTGAATTGCTTTAAAAGACTGCGATCTTTTAATTCATCAAGAATGTGTTTCATATTATTTCTCCTTATTAATTTTTACTGCTTTTTTTGAATCACCTAGAACTTGAATGTCATCACTCATATTAATTGAGACATCTTTTACTTGTGAATAAACAACATCAGCTTTATCAATTACTCCAACAGTTATTACTGCTAAATCCTTGGCAATTGCTTTAACATTATCTGATTTTGCAACTTCTTTTCCAATTTTAACTGACATTTGACCAATTTTTTGTAATGCTTTATATGCCATTTCCTTAGTTTTGGCTGCATCTAATTCATCACTTGCTTGTTTTACACTATCTAATTTCATTTCAATACTTGCAATAACTTCATCACTTTCATTTCCTTGTGATTTTTCTCATACTTCATCAATTGTTGAAATAAACTTTTTAATTTGAGGACGATATTTTTTTAAATAATCCACAAAATCCGCTCTAATTTCAATACCTTTTTTTGGAGCTAGCATCATACCCAAAAGTACTCATCCAGCAAGTTTTACCATTTTAAACATAATAAAAATTCCTTTCTTCTAGTCTTCTGAGTTTGCAAAATCTCTTAATTTTTCAACCATTTTATAAACAATATCTTTATTTTTAGTTGCAACTTTTACTCATGATTTTACATTTCTTTTTGCAAAGGCATCAAAAATATCAATATAATTTGATACTCTTGCAACTGTATCAACTGTTGCATTTAACATTTCTGATTTATATGTTAAATCCTCAAAGAAATAATCGACTTTCTTTGCAGCTACTCCAACTTTTCTTAAAGTAATAATTGAATACAGTGTTAATAAAATTGCTAAAACTAATAGAATAATAATTAAAACTGTTTGTGTAGTTTGCAAACCATCACTTGCAAGTAAATTCATGTTATACATTGTATTTGTCCCCTTTTTTAAATCATTTTGATTATACAATAGCATATCTTAAAAATTAAGTATTTTAATAAATAAAAAATAACCAATTTTATTGGTCATCTTCATGATCTTTAATTCTTTCTTCTCAAGAACGAGTTTTTTTTCTTTCTTGTAAACCTGCATTTTTATCTGGTTGAACAAATTCTGAATCTTCAACATGATTCTGTCAATTAAATCCCCCATCATAACCTTTTTCTCTCATAGCCATAAGTTTTCGTGCTCTTTCAGTTTCTGCATTATAAGCATTACTATAAATTTGTTTTCTTCTATCTTTTAAAGTCATATTTATATCATAATTACTATTTACAACTTTAATGTTTTCGTGAATTTCTTTTAATTGATCTACATAGTTATCTTTAAGTTCAATTGTTTTTTCAATATCTTCTTGATCAACATCTTTTTCAATCATCTGGTTAATTTTCTTAGTAGTTTTTTTAACCATTTTACTAATTTTATAACCTTCTTTAATTAATTGTTTTTCCAATTTAGAATTAGCTTTTTCTTTTTCTTTTAAATCACTTTTAACTTCACTAAAAGTTTTTTGAATTTCTGTTTTTTCTTCTGAACTAAATGGTAAATTTTTATGTTTTCTTGGTTTAATTATGCTTTCATCAGTTTTTTTAACAATTTCAACTTCTTGATTATCTTTACGTTTTGGAATGAAGTATTGCTGACTTGCAGCACTATTGCCCATCAATTCTTCACTTCTTTTAATTTCATCAAGACGTTTTTTAGCAAGATCACTTAATAAATTTTGATTCTCTTTTGATTGCGACATAATTTCACCTAATTTCTTTATTTTGTTTTTCTTCTTGAAGTTATTAATCCTGGTTCTTTACTTTTAGTATTACTTGTTTTTGTTGATCTTCTTCTTGGTATTAAAATAGAATCATCAGTTGGTGTTACTTTATTTCTTGAACTATTAATAAATATTTCAATTTCTTTTAACTTATCTTCTAAGAAATGTTCACGCTCTGCTTCGTCTACAAATGTTTTGGTTTCTATTTCTAAAATGCTTAATTCAGTTTCTTTTTCTAATTTTTGGCTTCTTAAATCTTTTAAAACCATAATACGATCTTTAATAGTATATTCAAGTTCTTCAAGTTTTGCAGATTTTTTCTTTTTTGCAAGATAAACATTTGCTTCATCAGCTTCACGTTTTTCTTGAGCATCTTGTGCTTTTTGTCTTGCTTTTTCTAACTCAGTTTCAGGTGTTGAAAGTGAATTTGCCATACTTTCACGTCTTTCTTGGGCTTCTCTTGAAAGACGTAATTTTCTTTGAATTTCTGTTTCAAAATGTTTTTTAGTAATATTTTTACTATGAAATTCTTTTGCTCTTTGAGCATAACTCATAGTCTTGTCAGACTTTGACAAATCAGTATATAAGTTACTATCAACTCCACCAGTTCTTTTCAATTCTTCAATTTTTGCAAGTTTTGCAATAACTGGATCATTTTCCAAAATTTCATTTTGTAAAATAGTTGATTTTTGTCTAGCCCCACTTATTATTGACCCCAAAGGACCTTTAATTTCTGGTTCTGCAGATTTGCCAATCCTAGCTCGTAATTCTTGCAATTTATTGCTAACTTCATGAGTAGTTGCTGAATCATCAATTTCAGGTAAATATTCACGTGCAATTTGTTCAATACTTGGAGCAGGCTTATCAGGTGAATCTGAAAAAACTGGTTCAAGATTTAAAATGGGATCATCATTATATGCTCAGTGATTGGGAACGCGATCTTCTTCTTGACGCTGAAAATCACTACGTTCTTTAGTTTTAAATTTCTTTTTAAAAACTGCCATAAAAAATAATCCCCCTAACTTTTACTTAATAATATTTTATACTTTTTATTCTGTTTGAAGTTATATTTTGTCTACCAACTTTTGATTGTGGTTTTCCATCCACCATTACTAAATCTCCTGTAAAACCAATTTTATTACGTGTTAATGCTTCACCAACACCATAAATATCTACAGGAGTTTCTTCAGCTTCAAAAGCTTTAATTTTCTCTTCATTAAAGCCTGAAGAAACGATAATTTTGACATGATTAAATCCATTTTCATCTAATTTACTACGTAATAATTTAATTAGTTGAGGATTTACTCCATTTAGTTGATTGTCAATATTTTCTTGATTTTGTAAAGATTTATCTACTAATGCTTTTGAAGTATCAATTCTTACTGCAAAGAGTTCATTTTTAAACTCTTGAGCTACTTTTAAAGAATCAGTTACACAATCATTATTATAATCTGTTAATACTATCAATTTATTATTTGGAAAACACTCTTTATAAGCATATGCAGCTTTAATAATATCTCCATTAAAACTTGCAATTAAAGCATGAGGCATTGTTCCTTGTAAATCTGGAGTAATTTCTAAATACTCAAAACTTGCTTCTGTAACTAAATTATCAATACCCCCAATTGTTGAAGCATAACCATCAATTGGTTGAGTTAAAAAATAATCCATTCTATCATTCATATTTAATACTAATTTTTGATTTGCTGCTTTTTTTAATTTATAAGCATTTGTCGCCACTGTTGAAGCTCTTGATAAAATTCCATCAAATAAACCTTCAAAATGAGCAAAGTCTATAAATTTTCCAGTGATTTTTAAAACTGGCTCATTTGGTTGTGCAATTTCACCATCTTCTAATGCTTCAACTGATAAAGTTTTAACCCCACTTTGTTTTAAAATTTCACAAATAACTGCAATCCCACATACTACAGTGTCAGTATTTCTTTGAAATCATTGCATTGTCACAATTTGATCTGGGTTAAATTTATTTATTATAGTTCTTGTTTTTTTAAAATAGTCTGCAGCATAATAGTTATCAAATATTTTTTGACTAATTGAGAATTTATTCATTAAATTACCTCTCAAATTCTTTTTCCAATTAAAGCATCATTTGCTTCAATTTCAATAATGCCTTGATTATCAAAAATATGACCAATATTTAGCTCTTTACCGCTGCACAGCATTCCAAATGAATCATGACCTTTTAATTTTCCAGGATTGATTTGCATTCCATTAGGCATAAATGAACCAACAGTTGCAAGAACAGTTAACAACTCTTGTCTTACGTTTTTGGCTCCACATACTATTTGTAATTCATTTTGTCCATCAAATACTTTGCACAATGATAAGTGTGTACCTTCAATTGGACTACATTCTACTACTTTTGCAATTATAAACTGTGCTTCATTTTCTTTTAAATCAAAATATGGTTTTAAGGTTTCTATTGCATAAGCACTTAAGTGCACATCTTCTAAGTAATAAGTTTTTGATTTATCTATATCTGGATTAACAATATTGGCACCAATTATTTGTTCATTATTATATAAAAGAGTTATGTTATCAATGGTTTTTGTTTGATTGACTATACTATTAGTTCAATTTATAACTAATGTATCAAATTGTTTTACATAATTTACAAAAAATTTCATTATTGTTTTCTCCTTAAAAAAATACTTGGAATAATTTCAAAACAATTATATAATAAAAAAGTCTTTTATATAAAGATGCAATGAAATATTTTTGATTGCACGACTGTGCTTTTTTAATTTCAAATTAAAAAATGCAATTGTATTAATGAATACACTAAAAGATAAATATGCAACAAGTTATTTTTTTAATTTGTAACAAACGAAGGGAGCATAATAATGAAAATAGCAGTTATTATCGATTCATCAGCAGGAATTAAAGATACACAAAATTATAAGAATTTACATTTAGTACCTTTGATGATTACACAAGAAAGTGGAGAACAGATTAGTGATGATCAAGATTTATCATTCGATGAATTTTATCAATTAAATGATAGTCAATTATTAAAAACTTCACAATCAGTGCCAGGAGTTATGATGAATAAATGAGATGAATTACTTAAAGATTATGATCAAGTAATTTGTTTACTACTTTCAAAGGGACTTTCAGGTCAATTTAATACTTTTAGAATGTTTTCACAAGAAGATGAATATAAAGGTAAAGTATTTGTAATTGATACAAACGGGGTAAGTATCATTTTAAAACAACAAATTTTAGAAACTTTAGAATTAATTGAACAAGGAAAAAAGGCAGAAGAAATTCAAACAATTATTGAATCAAAAAATCAATCATTTAATTGTTTTATCATCCCAAAATCTTTAACACAATTAGTTCGTGGAGGAAGAATCTCAAAAGCAGCTGCAGGGTTAGCAAAGATTTTAAAAATTACACCAATTTTAAAATATAATGGTGAAATTGATAAAGAAGACAAAACAAGAACATTTAAAAAAGCAATAGAACAAGCAATAAATACTTTAGAACAAAAAACAAAAAGTAATAATAAACAAATGGATCTTTCATATTCAAGAGCTGATGATGAAGTTATTGAATTAGTTAAAGAATGTATCATTGCAAAAGGTTATGAAATAAGATTGATTGAAGACATGCCAAATACAATTACTTGTCATACAGGTAGAGAAACTTTTGCAATTGCTTTGTGAGAAAATTAATAAAATAGATATATAATAATAAATGAAAATGAGGCGATTAATATGAAAATAGGACTATTATTTGACAGTTCATCAGGGTTAACAACTGAACAAATTAAAGGAACAAACATTGATGTAATACCTTTACACGTAATATTTGATGGTGAAGCAGACTTTTTAGATACACCAGAAAATCATCAAAAATATGAAACATATAAAGCAATTGATGGAGGTAAAAGAGTCACAACAAGTATGGCTTCTCCAGGAGAAGTTAGTGAAAAATATGACACATTATTAAAACAATACAATCACATTATTTGTGTTACAATTAGTCCAAACTTATCTGGAATGTATCAAACAGCTGTAATGGTTGCAAACGATGATGAATATAAAGGTAAAGTAACAGTATTGAAACATGCACTTGCGGCAAATTGTTTAAAAGAACTTGCTTTTAAATTTGATAAAATGGTTGCAAAAGAAGATATCAAAGTTGAAGATTTCCAAACAGAAATTGAACTTTGAGAAAAAAATACAGCTATAATTATTGTTCCAGGAGAATTAGACAGACTTGCTAAAGGTGGTAGAGCAAAAAGTGTTTTAATTTCTCTTTTGAAAATGCTAAAAACTAAATTAGCAATTCAATGAGGTGAAAAACCTAAAAAAGTAGGAATGGGAAGAACAATTACATCTCTTTTAGAAAAAATTATGAAAACAATCAAAAATGTTTGTGGGCAACAGTTTAAATTAATGTTTCTTCATACACCAGAAACAACAGCAAAAACTATTGACCAAGTTAAAAAATATTTAGATTCTGCTAAATTAAATTATCTAGAGGAAATCGTTCCAACACCATTTACATGTCATGCAGGGCTTGAAACAATAGCATTCATTGCAATTAAAAATGATATTTTATAAAAAAAATCTACAATATATAATATTGTAGATTTTTATTTGCAAATTGGCAGGGGTAGCAGGACTTGAACCCACGACACTCGGATTTGGAGTCCGATGTTCTACCAACTGAACTATACCCCTATTAAAAAAACTCCAAGAATGCTTGGAGTTTTGTGTTTCTATTTGGCAGGGGTAGCAGGACTTGAACCCACGACACTCGGATTTGAAGTCCGATGTTCTACCAACTGAACTATACCCCTATTAAGACTTTTTAATTATACAATATATTTTAAAAAGTCATTGATTTTTTTTACTTTCTGCAGTTTTTGCAAACTCCATGCATTTCTAACTTAAAATGTTCTAATTCAAATTCTGATGAACTTGTAATAGTTTTAAATTGAGATAACAAATCTTGTGTCAAAGACGAACTTTCAAGATGGTCATATGAGCCACATTCATGGCATTTAATATGAATTAATTGCGGAGCAATTGCTTCATATATAATTTGTTTACCATTAATTGTGTTTGAAAATATTAAGTGTAAGTCTAATAACAAATCAATATTGTTATAAACTGACATTACATTAACATTACCTAGCTCTTTTTCAACTTCACTTATTAATTCATTAATTGTAAAGTGTTTTTTAGTAGATATACATTTTAATATGGCTAGTCTTGCTTCTGTTAACTTTACCTTTTTTTCTTTTAAAATTGAAATGTATTCTTCATATAAGTTTTCAGTCATCTAGTTTTTCAATTCCTCAATAACTTTGACTAAGTCACTAACATTGTTAAGTGACATCATTTGATCGTCAGATAAGGTAATGTTTAATTTTTCTTCTAAAACAACAACCATGTCCATTAAATCTAATGAATCTAACCCCAAATTTTTAAATTCAGAATCTTTTGTAATTGATCCTTTTGCACCTTTATCCATAAGGTTTTTTTTGATTTCTTCAAAATAGTTCATAATAATCACCTGTCCTTTATTATATATCTTTAATAATGTAATTTCAAATATATTCTTGATTTGCACGATACATAACGCTCACTTTTAGTGGCTTAAATATATCATTAAATTTAAAGTTAATGTTTAATTTCTCATTTTTTGGTCCCAACTTATTAAATTCTACTAAAAAATAATACTTAAATTCTTGTAAATTTATAAAAATATTATTATTTTCAAATCCAAGAATTCTAAGTTTTTGCTGCTTTGAAAAATTAATTTCAATATTTTCAAAAACAAAATCCTTTTCTTTAATTTCTGGATTTGAAGGATCTGGTGGTTTTGCTGAATTATCTTCAACTAAATCACTATTATTGATTATATAAAATTTATAAAAAACATAGCCGCAACCTAATAAGATTGTTATAAAAATAAAAATTGACATAATTATCTTAAATAACTTCTTTTTGATGTTCATTTATAAATTTAATCCCTTGCTTATAATCATCAAAATCTATATCAAAAAGATCATCTCTTAAATAATCAATTTGATATTGGCGTTTAACTTCAAATTCTAAATTTATAATCGGTTGAAAATTTTGACTATAATCAATATTTTCAACCTCTTGAGAAATAACAATTATTAAATCATTGAATGCAATTTTCTTTGTAAAATTTACACCATTTTCATTCATAGGATTAACTATTATACCTTTTTGACCTTGTTTATCTTCAACTACAAGATTTGCTTGTCAATCATATTTGGTTTTTAATTCACTTATAATATTTATTTGATGAGTGTAGTATTCAATTTTATCTTTAATTTGACCGATTTTATAAAATTGGTCCAAATTTAAAGTTTTGATTTTGTTAAATGTTGAAATATTTTGAATATCTATCATACCTTTCATAAAAAAATCAATAAAGTTATTGGCATTTTGACCAAGCATTTTATAATTTACATATTTTCACTTTTTATATTCAAAGTTTATATTTAAATCAAAATCTATACGATTTTGACTATCATGTAAAATTTCAACATCTAAAATTCTTTGGATTATATTTAAATAACCAGGCTTTTCTTTTAACATATAGTCATTTTGTAAATAACTTGCAATTAGGTTTTGTTCAATAATTTTGTTATTTTTAAATTCGATTCTGGGTTTGCGATTAATCAAAATTGAACCCTGTGTGATTCCTTCAATTATTTCTAAACTTTTACCTTTATAAGACATTGAATAATTTATAACTGTATCTTGAGATCAATTAATATAATTTTCTGGAATCAAAAGTTCATGAAATTCAAATCCAGTTGAACTTAATTTACCATTTTTAGTCTTAGTAATAATTAAATTATTTATAGCAATAGGCTCATCTTTTTTGCCTGTTTCAATTTGTTTTAAACCCTCTTGTGTTTTTACATAAAATAATAATTCAACCTTATCTAAACCAATACTTTCTTGATCAGAATTATTCTTTTCAAATAACTGATCAAAATAGTCTTTACCTTGAAATACAAAATTTGGTCTAAACAATAATTTATAGTATTTTTTTGAATTTTTTAAATAAATTTCATTTAAAAAAATAACATCAATACCAACACTATCCTTTTGATTTTGTACTACATCAATTGAGTCTATAATTTGTGTTTCATCTTCAATATCAACTTTATTTTCAATATCTAAATCTATAATTTCACCCCTTTTTATGACAAAATTAATATCTTGTCTATTATCTTTATCGTCAAAAAAATATCAGTTTTGTACACTAAATTTAAAAATAAAAAAACTTACCTTTTAGGTAAGTTTTAGTTTCGTTTAAATGGGGCGTGTAAAGGGAATCGAACCCTCGAATGCCGGAACCACAATCCGGAGCGTTAACCACTTCGCCATACACGCCATATATAACAATTTAGATAATATACCATTTATACTTTTAAGTCAATATTATTTATAAGACCATTTTATTCTTTTAATTTCTTTAGTCTTTCAAATTCACTTGTCCTTATATTTTCTTTAAAACAAGGACTCCATCTAGTATTGTATTTTAAAAAACCACCTGAACCAGGGATAATAAATTTTTATTAAACCATTTTCTTTACTACTAGACATTTTTTAATTTTAAAATTTATTAGTTGATTTATTTGCAATTTTCTTCATGTATATTTTTCAAATAAATCAACTTTTTTATTCAAAAAAGAAGTAATTAAGTAATATAAAAATAAAAAGCAAGAAAAGTTAAACACTTCTCTTGCCTCTTGAACCAATATAATTACTATCTATATTTGTTTATTTTGATTGTCAATTAGTAGTTGTAATACAACTAATATCTTAAAGTTGTCTGTAATCAGAAAGAATCTGTTGGAAGTGTATTTGCTCATGATGTAAAAATACTGTACCCATAGGCAGTTCTTCCTTTACTACTTTTTAATGTAACTTTAAAAACACAATTTCCATTACCTGATCCTGGATTTCATTCTGTTTTATCTTCAATAATAAAATCCCCACCAATTAAATATTCATCATTATCTCAAGTTAAAAATTGATTAAATAAAGTATTGAAACCAGTAGGTGCATTCAAACCCCTTCCTGAACCATTTCAAACAACTAATGAAGCTTCACTAAAATTTGAAATATTATTTTCATTAGCGAATTTTTTTACACTATTAATCAATTCTGCCATAGGAAAAAGAAGTTCTTGATGATTCCCTTCTGTTGGTGAAAATGCAACAGTCGCATTTGTTTGTATATCTTTTGAAGCATATTCAGTTTTTTTATCTAAGTTATTAGATATAGAAACCACTGGAGTAACAGCTGTTGTTCCAACTGATAATGTTCCAATTAAACTTAATAATTTTATCATTCACTTATATTCCTTTCTTTCGGGTCATCACACCCTTATTAATATTTTAACATTTATAACGACTAGCATATTAAAAATTTTATAGTGTGTATTCTAATGTAATATTTGAGACACCCTCAATTAAAAATAAATAATTATCAATTGGTGAAATAATTAAAATTGATGCCACATATATTTCATCATTTTCACATAATATTTTAATACTTTCTTCGTTATAGTTTTCCTCAGTTAAATATCTTCCTTCACTGTTTCTAAATTCTATAACAATATTTTCTGGATTTGATAAAATGTATTTTCTAAAATCAAAACTATTATTTATTGTTAGATCATTTGCCATTATTTCTTCCATCTTTAAGCTAATAAAAGTTTTAAGACCTCTTAAATGTTTCTTTCACAATGGGATACTACTATTGTTTCAATCTAAAACTAAAGTACTATCCAAATTATTAATATTATATTTTATATCACTTTGTTTATCTAAATCCACTCAAACAATAAACATTGAGTTGTAATTATCATTTTTAGGTGTTTCGATTGATAAAATATCAATTGTTTTAGTATCTAATAACGTACTTTCTTCTTTAATTTGTTTTCCTGTTTTGTCTACTAGAACAAAATTATAGCTAATACCTGAAATATCAAATCCATTTTTTTCATAAATAAACTTTGCAAATACATTACTCAATTCACTATAGACAAAATCGCTTTCACTTCTCAGATAATCATTAAAATCATAAATAATTTGTTGTTCATTTAAATTTAAACTAAGAATGTAAGAAATGTTTGTTAAATAACTGTATTGTTTGTTTCATGAAATTTTATCATCAGAATTATATTGTTCAACGTATATTTGATTATGCTTAGAAGAATACACAATTTTAACTACAAAAATTGTTTGAAGTTGCTGTGAAAATTTATATTTTTTGTCATTTAATTCACTTTCTTTAATAAAAGTGCGAGCAGGGTATTGAAGTTTAAGAGAATTTATTATTTCTAAATAGTCGTCTTGTCAAAAATCATTATAAAAATATTTTTGATTTAGAATGTCAAAATCATATTTATAATATTTTAAATTTTCATTTGGATTACCACATGAGGTTACAGTAATTGAACCACTTGTTGTTATTGTTATTGTTCCTAATAGGACTAATATTTTTTTCATATTTTACTCCTCCTTAATTATAATTATACACTTATAAGTTTTAAAAATAATTTTGATCAACGTGAGGAGTGAGCCTATCAAATTTTGACTCGATATTTATGTTTTGATTTCTTACATTTTTCTAATAATAATTTATTTTCTTTAGCAATCTTTAATTGTTCTTTATATAAGTTGTTGTACTCATTTTTTCTTTTAATTTTTTATATGGTTTGTAGTTAAATCATAGATTGTCATTTCAATTATATGAAACATCATCCATTTCTTCACTAGTTATTAATGAATTAATAACTAAGTTAGGATTATAAATAATTTCTCTTCCTACAGCTACTCCATCAATTTCATAATTCATTGCAAAATTAATATCTTCTAAATTATTAAAATTTCCAACCACTATTAAAGGAGTTTTGATTTGCTCTTTTATTTGTGCTGCTAAAGGTACACGAAATAGCTTAGTTCCTGCTTTTTTAATAACTTCTGCAATATTTGGTCTACTAATAACTTCTCCACTTGAGATATGGAAATATACAACTTTATTTTCTAAAACCTTTAATAATGGTAAAAAATCCTTAACTTCCATACCATTTTTTTCATGATCTGTAATTGAAAAACGAATTCCAACTGGAATGCCAATATTATCAATAATTTCATCAACAATATCAATAATAATTTTTGCTCTAACTAGAATATCTGATGATTTAATAACCTCATTTAATTGTTCAGAAATTAATTCACTCAATAAATATCCATGGGCTGCATGCAATTCTACAAAATCAAAACCTGCTTTTTTAGCTCTATTTGCTCCTTGAATAAAAGCTGTTTTAATTTGGTCTAAATTACTTTCATTTAACAATGTTAACTTACTTTGATCCATATAATCATATTTTAATGTAGCTCCAACTGTTGGAATTGACAAATCTGCTTTACTTCCAGCATGATTTAATTGAATTCCAGCAATTGCTCCACCCTTTTTAATGATATTTGTTATTTGTGTAAGTTTTTCAATTTGTTCATCTTTTCAAATTCCTAAATCTTTTTCTCGAATTTTTCCATTTTCTAGAACAGCTGTTGATTCTACAATAATGGTTCCAACACCTCCATATGCTCTTGCTCCATAATGTTGGATGTGAAATTCATTTGCAAATCCATCCTCTGCCATTAATGTGTCCATTGGAGGCATGACAATACGATTACGTGCAGGTTTATTTTTTATAAATTCAAATTTTTCTGTTAATTTCATTTTTTAACCTATTCTTTCATCTGTTTTATTATATGAGTCAATAATTGTTTTAATTAAGTTATAGTGAATTTCATCAATTTTATCATTTATAGTATAAAAATTATTACGTCCAATTTTTTTGCATTCAACTAAGCCTACATAATTCAATTCACAAATTTGTTTTGAAATATTTTCACGTTTTGCAGGTAATAATTCTACTAATTGTGAAACTGTTAAACCTTTTTTATTGCACATTAATCAGCACATAATTTTAATTTTAGTATTAGAATTTAATTCTCTTAAAATTTCAATTACTTTCATTTGACTCCTTTATGTTACTATATAGTAACATAATTTATTATATACATTTTTATATAAAAAAGCATACCTAGATAAATATTTATTGCTTTACATTTTTTAAATTTCTTCAAAATAGTTTAATTTTTTATAATCCAAATTTTAATGTTATTTCTATAATTAAAAACAAATTAAAATAGAAAAAATATTCTCTAAGAGAATATTTTTTTGAATATTAAAATTTAATTTTGACTTGTATAAAATTTACTTTTCACAGTTAAATTACTTAAATAATTGTATAAATAACTAAATCCAATTAGAAGTCCAATAATACCAAAGAAAGCAATAAAGAATCAACCAATTCCAGCTATTCCTAATGGACCTTGTGCATGAATATTTAAGAAAAAATATGGGTATAAGATATTTTGATATTCTTCTCCCGAATTATATCTCAATTCTCCTCGAACCATTGCAAAAATACAATATCCCAATACCATAGTAAATTGAATTCAAAAACGTTTTATAAAGAATTCATTTAAGTTAATTGAAGATTTATTTGGCATTAAAACAACAGCATAAATTACAAATGCGATTGGTGTAATTATATGATTGATAATTGTATTTGTTTGATCAACTGGATGAGAAGGAAATCCTGTATCAAGAGGTACTAATACAAAGTTATAAATTAAAAATGTTACTGTAATCATAGTTGCAATTGAATTTGCACTAGTATAACTTAAAAATAGCCCACTACCCTCTTTTTTAGGTTTTATTGCAGCTGTTAAAAATCAAGAACATGCTAATACATTTGATAATAATGTAAATGTTGTAAAATAATCAATTGTATATGTTTCATAACTTCCACTATATACATTTTTAATTTCACTACCTTCAACAATATTGTAAATATAATAAGAAACTATCGTTGCAAATGATAATAGACCAAATAGTCATTTATAAATTGCTAAAATTTGTTTATATTTCATTTTTTCCACTCCTTTAAGTGTAAAAATATTTTAATCGTAAAACAGATTATTTTAAAAAATTCAAAAGTTGTTTTAAAATAGCATAAAATTTTTAAATAAAAATAGAACCTTAAATGGTCCTATTTTTATTTAATTTATGTATTTTCAAATTACTTAAGTAATTTAAAAATACAGCCAATAAGATCATTCCCGCAAAAATTGCAAATATTCCTAAAAAGAATAACGGATAGCCAACAATATCTGGATTTAATTGATCATAAGGTCATGGAGTAAATGCATCATCAATATTTGGAATAAATTGAGTAATCATTATCCCTCTCATAGCAATGAAAAGCATATATAATCCCACATGCATTAAATTAAATCAACTATATCGTTTTAAATATTGTTTATTATCAACTTTATCATTTGCAAATACAAAGTAAAAAACAATAAATAAGACTGGTGTAATCATATGCTCCAACACTGATTTTAATATTTTATATCATGTATTAAAACCAACAACAGTACTTACTATTAAAGTAATGTTATATAAAATAAAAGCAAATACATTTAAAGTGGCTAATCTTGTAATGTTATTTTTTCCAACAAGCCAGCTTGGCATGTTGTTGTGATGAAAATGAATTCAATTGCATAATCCAAATAATGAAGTTGCAAATGAAATTCATACTGATAAATAAATCATTTGATTGATAATTGAAAAATCAAAGTTTTGTGTTCGGTCACCATATTCTGGATCTGGTTGTATAGTTGAAAATAATAAATCCAACAAGATACAGAAAAAAGGCACAATAGTAAACCAAACATAAAAACTATATTTCAGTATTCTATCTCTTTTCATTTTATTCCCCCGATAAGTTGTATTATACTTTTTTTTTTTTTTTTTGCAAGGGGTCAAAATGTTCTCCATATGAAGAATATAAAATTTTATTTCTATTGAAAGAACTTTTATATATCTTTTGCAAAACTATAATCAGTTCAACCAAGTGTTTCTTTTAAAAATGAGGAATTATTTAAAAGCAAACTCCTTTTATCATTAAATATTTTGGCTTTTAAATAATTATTAAACATTAAAAAACAATTCAATGGTCCTATATAATAATTAATTTCCATATTATCATGGTATTTCATAACATTATTAATATAAAATACAACATCAAACTGTTCTAACATACTTTTATTTCTATTAGAAGTAACAAGTACTGTTTTTATATATTTAACTTTTGAAATATCCGAAAGTATTTTTTTAAATTTTTTATTTATAAAACGTATTGAATAAAATAATATTACTGATTCCTTTTCTAGAGATTGCTTTAAATTAAAATTCTTATCATAATCAATAAATTCAATATTTGTATCTATATAATTATAAAAACCTAAAAAATCTTGCATAGCTAATTTTGAATGCCCAAATGCAATGCCATAAATTTTTTTTGCATTATATAAATAAGATTTTATTACTTCTATCTTTTTGGATTGAGCAACTATTTCTTTATATTGATTTAACTCATAATCAAAGTTGACTAATAATGCTTCATATTTTTTGGCATCGTTATTAATACCAATAAGTTCTTCCAAAACAGATCTATTATAATTTAGTTCTTTTACACAAAGAGATATATATTCTTTTATTCCATTTATATTCATTTTTTTAAAAAAATTATAAATAAATGATATTCCACAGCCATAAATCTCAGCTACTTTTTTAATTGGTAAAAATAAAAAATTATCTATATTATTCATACTAAATTTAAAAAATTCAAGTTCCTTTTCATTTAGAGCAGCTATATTAACTTTCATTTAATCACCTCTGGAATATTATTCCAAAATTTTATAAAAATAACATTAAATTTTTCCAAATATTTTAAAATAATTTTGGGAGGAAACGAATGAAACAAGTAATAAGTGTAATAAGTGGATTGAATATTTTAACATTAACAAGTTCATTTGTAGTTTCATGTGATTGAAAAACACCGCCAATAAGTGTCGAGCAATTAAATCACATATTTTATACAGCAAATGAACAGGTAATTAATGCTAATCAAATACCTCAATTCAATGAAAAATTAACTATGCCATGAAATTATACTGAAAATGATCAAACAATTGAAAAAGCAAGAGCTTGATCTGATTCAATCGTGGCAAATTTTAGTAGTAAATTGGCAGCACCAGATTTAGGATATTTAAACAAAGGTTTAAATTTATTGACTGGTGAAGTTGATGAAAAATATTTAGATGAAGAGCTAAATATTACAACTGAAGTTCTTAATAATATGCAAAGTTATTATTTTACAGCGAGAATTTCAGATATTGCAACAAATGATAATGAAAAAATCTGACTTTCAGATCAAAAATATAATAATAAAGATATTAAAAAAACACCTATAAAAATAAATGATAAAACAATTGAAATACAAGAAAAAAATAAACCTAATGAATATAGCGAAAATTACTATAGTGCAATTGATATTGGTTCAATTTGAGCCCTAGGAAATGAAGAAATGGAATCAAGTTCTTATATTATTAGATTTCTATTTAGTTTTGGGCCATCTTCTAGTTTTAATATTAATCCCACAGTATTTTATATAGACGTGGAGATGTCAAAATAATATGAGTAAAAAAGAAATAAACAAAATTGTAGCTATTACCGCATGTGCTGCTGGAGTTGCACATACTTATATGGCTGCAGATAGTTTAAAAAATAAAGCTATTGAATTAGGATATGAAATTCATGTTGAAACTCAAGGAACAATAGGAAAAGAAAATGAAATTCCAATTGAAAAAATTGCTGAAGCAGATCTAGTAATCATTGCTTCAGATGTAAAAATTGATATTGACCGTTTTAACGGAAAAAAGTTATATATTACTAATGTAAAACAAGCAATTAAAGATCCAGAGCAACTTATAAATGATGCAATAGTATATGGCGAAATTCATGGTGGTAAAGGAACTAAAAAAGGTTTTGTAACATTAGGAAAAACTAAAAAAAGTGGTATATTAAGTCATTTAATGACTGGTATTAGTTGAATGCTACCATTAACAATTGCGTCAGGATTACTAATGGCAATTGCAAATTTGTGTGCATTTCAAACAGAATATATTGATAACTTTGGAGATTATGGAGAAAATTGAGTTCTTTGAACAAGAAATTATCCAAATTTCCTAATGCAAGTTGGAGGTCTTGGCTTTAAATTAATGATTCCAATATTTGCAGGATTTACAGCATATTCAATTGCAGATCGTCCAGGGATTGCTCCTGCTTTAATAGCAGGTTGAATAATTAATGACAACTCAATGCTTGGAATTGAAGTACAAGTATCAGAACAATCAGTAATTGAACCTGGGGCAGGATTTTTAGGAGCAATTGTTGTTGGTTTACTAACTGGATATTTTGTTAAATTTTTAAAAAGTATTCATTGACCAAAATTTTTACAACCAATAGTACCAATTATGATTATTCCAATAATTTCAACATTGGCAATGGCATCTCTTGTTAAATTTGGTATTGGTGTACCAATTGCTGAATTAGTATTAGCAATGTTTGATGGATTAACAAACTTAGAGCAACAATTTGCAGGTACAGGAATAATTATTGCTTTAGTTGTATCTATAATGATAGCATTTGACCTTGGAGGACCATTTAATAAAACAGCACTTGTATTTGGTACAGTTATTTTCTACCAAACATTAGCAGAAGCAATGGCTCAAGGTTTAGGATATTGAGACGCAAACTTTATTCCAGGAACTGCAACACAAGCTGCAATTTCAGTTCCACCATTAGGAATGTGATTATCAACATTATTATTTAAAAATAAATATACAAAAAATGAACGTATTATGGGTAATGCAGCATTTGGTACAGGTATAGTTGGGATTACTGAAGGTGCCATCCCTTTTGCAGCAGGAGACCCAATTAGAGTTATTTTCGCCAATATATGCGGAGCAGCAGTTGCAGGAATTGGAGTTACAATATTCCAAGTTCAATTTGCTGCGGGATTAGGTTCGCCACTTGCTCCATTCTTGGGATACATTAGAGGACCTTGATGACCATTATCATGAATAGCGCCTATTTTACTTGGAATAATTGTAACTGCAGTAATTGCAGGTTTATTAAAACCAAAAATTGTTGGTGAAGAATATGAGTTATATTTACAAGAACGTAGACTAGCACGTGAAAAAAGAATAGCATTTGGAATAAGTTTTAAAATGTTCTTTAAAAAACCAAAATTTGTATTCAAAAGAAGTGGTTCAAAATTAAAAAAATATTTATCTAATTTTTGGAAAAATTGATGTGCTTATTGAATTAATGCATGACATATGTTTGCAGATATATTTATTTCTTTTGGATCAAAATGTAAGAATGCTTGATTGGCATTTATTAGAATATTTAGAAAGTCTACTGCTGAAGAAAAAACAAAAAAAATTGAATTAAAACTTGAAAGAAAACGCTTAGTTCAAGAAAATAAAGAAAAAGCCAAAAAAGAAAAAGAAGATTTCAAAAAAAATTACTATCTAACATTAAAGAAAATAGAAGACCAAATCAATGAAGGCAAAAAATAAGATATTTGATATATATGTTGTTCCACACACTCATTGAGATAAAGAATGATATTTTACAAAGCAGGATAGTGATATCCTTCTTTTTGATAATATTAATAAATTGTTAGATATGTTAGATAATAATGAAATTGATACATTTACATATGATGGGCAATTTTCAATTATTGATGATTATTTAAGTTACTCACAAAATAATCTTGAAAGAATAAAGTATTTTACACAAAATAAAAAATTAATAGTTGGGCCATGATATACACAACCAGATTTTTTCAATATAACTTCTGAATCTATTGTCAGAAATTTGCTCTATGGAATAAATGGCTGTAAATCTATTGGAGCAAAACATTTAAATATTGCATATGTTCCAGATTCTTTTGGTCATAATAACCAAATGCCCCAAATATATAATCAATTTGGGATAAATAATTTTATATACTGACGTGGAATCTCAAAGGATATGTTAGATAAAAATGGGATAGTTAATAATTGAATAGGTCTAAATAATAATAAAGTTCTTTCATATAATTTACTATTTGGTTATTGACCCTTTGGTGCAAATTATCCCTATCAAACAATAAATAAATCAAATATTTCAATTCAAGCAAAAGAATTTTTAAAAAATACTAGTTCCCTATTAAATGAAATCAAACTAAAATCTAAAGATGCAACAAATAAAATTTTATTACCTCTTGGTGGTGATCAAGCACCAATTATGAAATATTTAAAAGACTTTATTAATGAAATTAATAAAGTCTCTCAAGACAATTGAATATTAAGTGATTATGACACATTTTTTGAAAAACTAAATGAAGATAAAACTGAGTTTCCTATAATTGAAGGCGAATTAAAATTTCCTTTTTTATCTCGTATTCATAAAACTATAGGCTCACAAAGACAAGATATAAAGAATTTAATGAAGCATTTAGAAGTAGAACTCTATAATAATTTAGAACCCTTAATGTCATATTGATTTTTAACTACAAATCAATATGACAAATATTTCATAGATAAAATAATAAAAAATATATTAACTTCACAGGCTCATGATAGTATTGGTGGATGTAATAGTGACAGAACTAATGACGATGTAATGAGCAGAATAACTCAAGCATTAGACATGGTTGAAGCTTTAAAAACAATGATATTAAAAAATATTTCATTAAACCTTTCATTATCAAATGAAGAATTTATAATATATAATTCTGAGTTATTTAATATAAATTTTAATAAAAAAATAAAACTATTTTCTAAATATAAATACATAGATATTTTTGATGAGAATAATAATAAAATTGAGTTTGCCATTTTAGAAAAGAAATTACATAATGAGGGTATGGTAGTAAAACCTTCAATTAATGGTGAAGACGTTTCTCAGGCAACAGGCTTTTATGAATATGATATATTCATAACTAATTTACCATTTAAAGCTATGGAAATAAAAAAACTTAATATTAGAGAAAATTTATCACCAAGCATTGAAAACATTGCAGAAGCAAAAAATAATTTTGAAATTAAATTGGATGGTAAATTTATTTGTATAAATAATCTACACACAAATAAAAAAATAAAATTGTTTTTAGAAGCTCAAGTTGATGCAGGTGATTCTTATGATTATTCACCTACAAATGAAAATAAAATAATAAATGAACTTATATCTTCAGCAATATATTCAAAAAAATATAAACATTTAGAAAAAACCGAAGTTACTTTAGTATATAAGGTTCCTACTAGTGAAAATTCACTTTTAGAAACCAAACAGAAATTTATATTTACCTTTTATAACTATGAAAATTTAAGTCTTGAGCTTAATTTAAAAACAACTAATAAATCATCTGAAATTAGATGACGTCTTATAGATCAAATAGAGGAGAACAAAGATTTTTTAATAAATGACCAATGTTATAGTGTAATTTCAAGAAAACACAATCCATATTTGCCAAAATGAAAAGAGCAATCTTGAAAAGAAGCTCCAGTAAATATAGAATCATTTGAAAGCTTTGTTGGATTTGAAAATAACCATTTTATTTATAATAATGGAATTAATGAATATGAATTAATTGATAATAATAAATTAGCTTTAACTTTATATAGAAGTGTGTCTGTATTAGGAAGAAATAATTTATTATGACGACCTGGAAGAGCAAGTGGAACATCTGAATTCAATATATCCACTAATGGGTCAAAACTTTCATATAAAAAATTAGAATATGATATTAAATTTGATTTTCAAGATAACATTAACTATGCTCGTGAAAGTAAAAAATTTATAACAATGCCATTATATTATCAAAAGCAAAATTTAAATAATTTATATAAGCGTTATGATAGATTTTTATTAAATGAAAAATATACTAAAATAAAACTTGATAATAATATTATTATTAATAGCAATGATTTTGTAGTTAAAACTTTTAAAAAAGCTGAATTTTCGGATGATTTAATAATACGTGGTTATAATCCACTAGACAAAGAAATTTCGCTTTCCATTCTTTATAAAAAGAATTTAATTAAATTTGATCTTGTAAATCTTAAGGAAGAAGTTATAGATTCTAACAAAGATTCAATTAATATTAACAAAAATCAAATAGTTACAATACTAATTAAAAAAGGAGACATCTCATGATAGATAAAAGTATTTTTAATATCAATTCAATTATAATTGATACTGATTTTTCTACACAAGAGCAAGTATTTTCACATTTATCCAAATATTTTGTAAAAAATAGTTATTGCACTAATTATGAAGAAATTAAAGTCGGATTTTTTGAAAGAGAAAAAGAAGGTTCTACTGCTTTTACTGATGGAATAGGAATACCACATTCTAAAGTAAATTCAATTATTCAACCAGGTATTTATGTAATAAAAAATAAAAATGGTATAAATTGGGATTCTTTAGATGGTAAAGAAACAAACTTTTTCATAGCATTAGCTATACCAAATCTTGATTCAAATACTCTTCATTTAAAAATGCTCAGTAGCGTTGCAAGAAAATTAGTTGATAAAGAATTTAAAAAAAATATTCTTAATGCTAAAACTAAGGAAGAGATTTTTGAATTATTGTCACTTATTGAAATAATATAAAATTAAATCAAATTAAAAATACCTTCTTTAAAGAAGGTATTTTTAAGATATAGTTAAAATTTCAGGTCTTTCTAAAATTTCTTTTACTTTTGCTAAAAATCTTCCAGCTTCAGCTGCATCTAATATTCTTTGATCAACTGTTAAACTCATATTCATAATAGCTTTAATTGCTAGTTTTTCATTACTTACAACCACTGGTTTTTTAACAACTTTTCCTACTCCAATTACTGCTGCATTTGGATAAAAAATTGTTGGCGTTGCTTGAATTGCTCCAATGTTTCCATAATTGGCAATTGTAATTGTACTTCCTTCTGTTTCATAGTTATACAATTCTCCAGCTCTTAACCTTTGAGTCATTTCTTTAATATCAATAGCAACTTCCTTTACAGAAAGTTTTTCTACAAATTTTAGTACTGGAATAATCAATCCCTCACTGGTTTCAGTTGCTAACCCAATGTTGTGATAGTTTTTAATAATCACTTCATTACTTTCAGGATCATAACTTGAATTTAGTTTAGGATGTTCTTCTAAACTAATTGAAATTGCTTTTGCAATAAAAGCAATTGTGGGAAACTTAATGTGATTTTGAGTTTGCTTTAAAATATGTTTTAATTTTAAAATTGCAGACATATCAATTTCTGTAGAAATTGTTAATGGAGGAATGTAATTTTGACTTAAAATCATTGATTTAACAGCAGCATTTCTGTTCTTATTAATTTTTTCTCTTACAACATCATGTCCATTTTCATATGATAAATACCCTGTATTTTCATTATTTGCATTTGCTTCAAAATCCACCGTTGTCATTTCATCATATTTCTTGTTTTGTTTTGGATTTGCTTTTTCATTCGAAATATTCATTTCTTCTTTAAAACTTTTTATTTCTTGTTTAATAATATCTTTAATTTCATTTGCAGAAGTTTTATTGTTATTTGAACCCATTGACATATTTTGCATTAAATTTTGCATTAGCATATATTGCATCAATTGTGAAAAAGTATCAGTTCCAAATCCCCCAGCTGGAGCATTAATTTTTTGAGCAGCATTATTTAATTGATTTTGCTCAATTAAAGCAGTCTGTAAATCTGAGATTTGTTTTTTTAGATACTCAAGAGTATCTTCTCCCTCTTCATCTCCAGACATATTTTTAAATTCGCTTCCTTGTTTATTAATTTGTTTTTTCAACTCTTTTTGTAATTTTTTAGGAGTTGTGTCTTCAACTTCATGCTCATGATTTTCTTTATGTAATTGTGCATTTTTAGCAGCATCAGCTTCTGCATCTTGATATGAAGTATATAAATTACTTGCTCTTAATCATGATTCAAATTCCTTTTTACCTCTTGGTGTTTTATTATAAGGAATAAAAGTCATTTCTCCAGTAACATCATCTTGATAAGGTACTTCTTGAGTAAATTGCTGAGGTACTTTTCCTGCTTTAACAGCTTCATTATATTTTGCGTCTTCTTTAATTAGACCATCTTCAACAGCTCTTCTTCTTGCTGTAATTGTATTTCTTTCATCGCGATCTTTCATTAAATTTCATCGTTTATTAACATCATATAAACTTGAGATTTTTGATTCTGCATAACTTCTTGAATCCTTTGAATTAATTTCATTTAAAATTTGATCTGGTTTTTTTTGAGGCATGACAAAACCTCCATAAGGAGATAAATCATTGGCATCAATTAAAGTTGGTTGACCATCATCAACATAAGCACCAAAAGTTACTCCAAATTCTCCATCTTCACTATTTTTTTGACGCATAAAGACTTCATCTTGAGTAACTTCAAGATTTTTTGCCCCTCTTTGAGCTCAACTTTGTTGATTTGAATCTTTTGGCATAACTGGCACCTCCTCTTTTGGTTTATCTTTATCAAGAATTGCATTTGCTTTTGTTGCCACAATATCTTGCTCTAAAACATTTGGATCTCCACCAGATTTATTTAGTTTCTCCATCCTTGCAGCAATAATGTTTCTCATAATTAGAGGACGACCTTTTTCATCAGTTTTTGACATTGCGTCAACTACAGTTTCCTCTTTAATTTCTTTATAATCGTGTTCTTGCAACAATTTTTCTTTTCTTGCTTGGATTAATTGTCTAAATTTAGATGGTCCAACTCCATCTTGCTTGGCAAAAATATTATTTTCTCCACCCTTTAATAAATCTTCATTGTTCATTTTTAACAATTCTTCATGATTTAAATCACCCATCACTTTATTTTGAGGAGCATTTTTAATTGAGTTTTGAATATTTGCACGCATTTGTGCAAATCTATCTTTAATTGGTGCTTCAGCCATAGAGTTATCATTCTCCTCGATTTTTTTATATTTTTCTTCACTATCCATAATGTCATCTTCTCCACGAGAAAATGGTGTTACAGCTTGATTAAATCGATCATATACAACAGCTCCAGAAAAATTATCTGCATCTGTTTCTGCTTCAACAAGTTTGCTATCATCAACTGCACCAGGAATAAAAATATTATTTATTTCATTTGGTATCTCATTTTCCTTTGTAAGATGGCGATTGCGATATTTAGTAATTTCTTTATCTCCAATCGCTAAATTGGCTAAAATACTTCCATTTTTTACAGGGCTATCTAGCTTAATAGTTTTAACAACAACACCATTATAGTTAGATTTGATTGTTACTTTACTTCCATCATCTAATTTAATACGAGCAAAATCATCTCCAAAAGAGATGACATCACCCTCGAAAAGTCATTCAATGACTTTTCCTTTTGATGGTAAATTTCTAGCCCTTAAATGTACCATTATTTTCTCCATTCTTTTACATTATAACATTTTTATAATCTATTTTATGCCACCACTTATTATATAACATATGACTAAAAAAAGCCTCAATTGCTTAACAATTTACTAGGCTTTTTGTTATTTTATATTTCGTTATCTAATTTAATTCCATTATTTTGTAAAGCTTTTTTGAGTTTTTTAATTTCATTTGCTTGCTCTTCAAATTTTTCTTTATAAGTTTTTAACTTTTCAAGTTCTGCATTTTGATTTTTAAATTCCTGCTCCATTTTTTTCATATCTTCATTTTGTTGTAAATAGAGTTTTCGACACTCAAGTGTAAATCGAGGCATAAGATCACCCTTATCTATGGAAACATAATCATTATAAGATTTAATATATTGACAAAGCAATTTATCTTTTCTTGTTTCCATAAGCATTATATCATTTTCACGAGTACTCACTCATTTTCCTTTACTTATACTTTTTGGATCTTCAAACTTAAAATCTACATTAAAATTAATTTTGACAAATTTCAAAAATGTTTGATAATCACAATTGAGATCAAATTTAGTTTCTTTTTGTCATTCAAGCACAAACTGGTCAGGAATACTTTGATGATAAATAATATGTATTAATTGATTGCTACTATTTGATAAAATATTTTTACTGTCATTCATTTTTAATTTCTCCTATTCTTATGACATATCAAGAGTTTTTTCTCTCAATATTGTTATCGTCATAAAATTTGAGAAATTTACATTTTTTCAAGTTTTTTTAAATAAACAACTAATCTTAATTATTACTTTGCCATTGCTTTGAGCTATAATTTAATAGAAAAGGAGTGATTTTATTATGAGCAAAACATTAGCTCAAGATAATTTCTATGATTTTATCAATAAAGAATGAATTGATAATGCAACTCTACCTGCAGGTTATGCTGCATGAGGTAGCTTTGAAATGTTGCGCAAAAAATCAATTGATGATATTAACAATGTTGTTAACCAATTGGTTAATGCAAAAGAATTAACAAGTGACCAACAAAAAATTGTTGATGTTTATAAAAACTATTTAAACTATACAATACGTGATCAACAAGGAATTGAACCAATTCTACCGTTGCTTAATACAATTGATTCACTAAATAGTAAAGAGAATTTTAGTGAATTTTTAATTAAGGTAAATCAAGAATTTAATGTATCATTTTTCCATTCAAAAGGAATTGATGCAGATTTCAAAGATAGTAACTTACGTGCTCTTGCAATTGGTTCAATGGGATTAGGAATGAGTGATCGTGATTTTTACAATAACGATCACCCTCGCCATGAAGAAATTAAATCAGCTTATAAAAATTATATTGAAACCTTGAAAAAAGCAGTTGCAATTAAATTTGAAACAAATAACTTATTTGATTTAATCTACAATTTTGAATATGAAATTAGTCGTGTAATGTTAAAACAAGAAGAATATCGCAATCCAGAAAATATTTACAATCCAATTAACTTAGATGATTTAAATAAATTATGTCCATTTATTAATTGAACAAAATACTTAACTACGCTTGGATATAGTCAAGCAAAACAAATAATTGCTATTGAACCTAAGTTTTTAGAAAAACTAAACGAAATGTTAAATAATATTAGTTTAAATGATCTAAAAGACTTTATGAAATTCAAAGTGATTTCAAGTCACACAAGTATGTTAAGTTTTGAATTACAAAAAATTAGTTTTGACTATGCTTCAGTTTTTAGTGGAGTTAAAGAAATGAAACCATTAAATGAAAGAGCAATTGCTTATACTGATGGTATGGTTGGTGATTTAATTGCCCAAGAATACATTAAAAAACATTTTTCTCAAGAAGCAAAAGATGACGTTTTAAAGATCGTAAATGATTTAATTAAGGTTTATTCAAAGAGAATTCATTCACTTGATTGAATGAGTGAAGTTACAAAGCAAAAGGCAATTGAAAAATTAAATAGTTTCACAGTTAAAATTGGGTATCCTGATAAATTTGATGATTATTCAGCTATTGAAATTAACTCTTATGAAAATGGGGGAAGTTTATATCAAAACTGATTAAACATTAGTAAATATTTTACTCAAAAAGACTTAAATGAAATCTTATTACCAGTTGATAAAACAAAATGATATATGAGTCCTCAAACAGTAAATGCATATTACAATCCTCAATCAAATGAAATTTGTTTCCCTGCAGCAATTTTACAAGAACCATTTTATGATATTAACCAATCAAAAGGAAAGAATCTTGGAGGAATTGGCGCAGTAATTGGCCATGAAGTAAGTCATGGATTTGATGACGAAGGTAGCCAATTTGATAAGGATGGAAATTATGCAAATTGATGAACTCAAGAAGACCACGCAGAATATTCTTTAAGAACAAAAAAACTTGAAGAACAATATAGTGAGTATGAAGTTGATGGTCATAAAGTTAATGGAAAATTAACTTTGGGAGAAAATATTGGAGATTTAGGGGGAGTTTGTGCAGCTCTTGATATTTGTCAAGAACAATGTCCTGAATTAATTCAAGATTTCTTTGAAAATTACGCTTATGTTTGAAGAAGAAAATCAACTCCAGAAATGATGAATACAAGATTAGCAACTGACCCTCATTCACCTGAGGAATTTAGATGTAATGGAGTATTGGTCAATATTGATGCATTCCATGAATTATATCAAACTAAACCTGGAGATAAAATGTACAAACCAAAAGAAGATAGAATTAAAATTTGATAATAAAAACTTCGAAATAATCGAAGTTTTTTATTTATTATTTTGCAAATTTTATAATCACATTTCCATAATATGCATCTAAGTATATTTGTTTTAAATCTTCAATTAATGAATATCTTGGATTTGCTCCTGTACACTGATTATCAAAAACATCTTCTGCTATTTTATCTAAATAAATCCTATTTTCATTTGCTACTAATGCAGATTTATTTCCAGAATAAACTTGTTTTTTTAGTCAAAAAAACAAGTATTTACTAGCTTTTTCTTGCTTGATCTACACCAATCTTAATGATGTCTCGACACTCTTTAACATATATTTTTGTTGGTGGTTCAACATCTTTTAAATAAAACTTCATTTTCAAGTTTTCATACTTTGGAATCATCATATTGTGATATGGTAACATCTCAAAACGTTCCATATTTCTTAGTTTTCCAATGAATTCACCTAATTTTATTAAGTCTTCTTGATCATCAGTTCACCCTGGAACCAAGACATGACGAACTCACATTTTGTTACCATTGTCATCTAAAAATCTAATAGCTTGCAAAATATTTTCATTAGGTCTTGAAGTTAACTTAATATGTTTTTCATTATCAATGTGTTTTAGATCTGCAAGAGTTAAATCAGTATATTTTAATAATTCAACTCATTTTTCTTTAATTTTCTCAACATCTTGATAAGTTCCAAAACATGTATCTAAACACGTATGGATTCCTTTTTCCTTTGCCTTTTTAAACAACTCTGTACAAAATTCAATTTGTGTAGTTGCTTCTCCCCCCGATAAAGTAATTCCACCATTTGCATAGAAATTCTTGTTTTTTTCATACATTGCTAGAACTTCATCAACTGTAATCTCTTTATCCCTTTTAAATTCTAAAGTTTCTGGATTATGACAATATTTACACCTCAATAAACATCCTTGTAAAAATATTACTAATCTTACACCTGGACCATCAACTGCTCCAAATGTTTCAATACTACTATAATATCCAACCATTATTAATATTTCCAAAAAAAGAGAACAATATTGTTCTCTAGATTATTACATACTTGTGTGGAAAGTTCTTGAGATAACTTCATCTTGCTGTGATTTTGTCAATTTAACAAAGTTTACAGCATATCCTGAAACTCTAATTGTTAGTTGAGGGTATTGGTCAGGATTTTTTTGTGCGTCTAATAAAATTTCTCTATCTAACACATTTACATTTAAATGGTGACCTCCATTTTTCATATATCCATCTAACATCGCTTTTAAGTTATCAATTTGTTGTTTTGAAACTGATTTTGCCATTCTTTCATCATCCTTCTATATTTATATTTTACAATATTTTATTTAATTTTTGCATCATCTGGAATATCTCCCGATACTGAGAAATCTCCAGCAATTACTAAATCATCATCTTTTCCTAATGCATTTGGAATAACTGAGAAAGTATTTGAGATACCATCAGCTGCATGCTTGAATGGTATTTTTGAAACTGATGCCAATGAAGCAACAGCTCCTGAACAATCTCTTCCGTGCATTGGGTTTGCTCCAGGAGCAAATGCTTCAGGGAATCTTCTTCCACAAGGAGTATCTCCTGTTGATTTACCATAAACTACATTTGAAGTAATAGTCAACACTGACATTGTTGCTTCTGAATTTCTATATGTATGGTGACTTCTAATTTTATTCATAAATGTTCTTACAGCTTCTTTTGCAAGATCATCCACTCTTGAATCATCATTTCCAAATTTAGGAAAATCTCCTTCAGTTCTATATGAAGTTATAATTCCTCTTTCATCTCGAACTGGGTACACTTTTGCATATTTAATTGCAGAAAGTGAATCAGCAACTACTGATAAACCAGCTATTCCTGTTGCAAAGAAACGATGAACGTTTGTGTCATAGAAACACATCTCTGCACTTTCATAGTAGTATTTATCATGCATATAGTGAATTACATTTAATGTATTGACATATTTATCTGCAACTCAAGTCATCATGTTGTCAAACTTTGCATAAACTTCATCAAAGTTTAAGGGCTCATCATCTTTTGTAGCAATTGGCTCAAATCTTGGTGAAATTTGTTCACCAGAAATTTCATCAATTCCTCCGTTAACTGCATAAAGTAATGTTTTAGCCAAGTTTGTTCTTGCTCCAAAGAATTGCATTTGTTTTCCAACTTTCATTGGTGAAACACAACATGCAATTGCATAATCATCTCCATGAGTTGTTCTCATAATATCATCATTTTCATATTGCATTGAAGAATATAAAATTGAATATTTTGCACAGAACTCTTTGAAATAGTCTGGTAATTGATTTGATCATAGAATTGTTAAGTTTGGTTCAGGGCTTGGGCCCATATTTGCTAGTGTATGGATAAATCTAAAACAATTTTTAGTTACCAAAGTTCTACCATCTAATCCCATTCCTCCAATTGATTCAGTTGCTCAAACTGGATCTCCTGAAAAAATTTCATTGTAAGCAGGAGTTCTTGTAAATTTTACAATTCTTAATTTCATAACCATATGATCAACTAATTCTTGCGCTTGTTCTTCTGTTAAAATACCCACTTTGATATCTCTTTCAATGTAAATATCTAGGAATGTTGCTGTTCTTCCAAATGATTCTGCAGCTCCATTATTTTGTTTAATAGCTGCAAGATAAGCTAAATACGTAAAGTTAAATGCTTCTATTGCATTTGCTGCGGGTTTTGAAACATCAAAACCATAACTTTGTGCCATTTTTTGAATATCTTTTAATGCTCTAATTTGTTCTGTAATTTCTTCTCTTAATCTGATTTTTTCTTCGAACATCTCTCCATCAATTAATAGAGCATCTTTTTGTTTTTCTGCAATTAAAAAATCAGTTCCATATAATGCTAAACGGCGATAGTCACCAATGATTCTTCCTCTACCATAAGTATCTGGTAATCCAGTAACTATATGACTCTTTCTAATTTTTCTCATATCTGGAGTATATGCATCAAATACTCCTTGGTTGTGTGTTTTTCTATAATTTGTAAAAATATCTTTGACACGGTCTGACACTTGAAAACCATAGGATTCATTTGCCTGAATGGCCATATTTATACCTCCCCAAGGCATCAAAGCTCTTTTAAAAGGTTTATCAGTTTGTAAACCAACAACTTTCTCTAAGCTTTTTTCTAAATAACCTGGACCATGAGATGTAACCGTTGAAGGCACATCACTATCAGCATCAAGTACTCCCCCAGCTTCTCTTTCTTTCTTGGTTAGATCCATAACCATGTCTCATAATTTTTTAGTTCCTTCAGTTGGGCCTGCTAAAAAAGAATCATCTCCATCATATGGAGTATAGTTAGCTTGAATAAATCCTCTAACATCAACTTCTTCTGTTCACATTCCATTTTGGAATCCTTCTCATTCTCTAAATTTCATAGAAACCTCCTACCATTATTATCTAATAAAATTAATTTTTTCCAAAAAAAAGACTAAAATTGAAAAAAAATTCCTTTTTAGTCTAACTATTCGAATTTAGTTTTTGAAATTAGTACTCCTTTTTTAACTAATTTTTTATAACGTTCAGCTTCTTTTAAATTTTCTCTTACAATGCCACGTTCAACTGTTTTAATTGATCACAATAACGAGCGAATATCACGTTTCGATTGTTTTTTAACATTGCGCTGATTTAAAATATCTGCTTTTTCAAGTTTATTTTTTAAAGCAATCTGATTTGTTCTTTTCTTTAAAGCTTCATTTTTTTCACTTCGACTTAGAGTTTTTAAAGATTTTTTAAAAGTAAAATATTCAGCTTTTTCATTAACTCGTTTAAGTTTTAAATCATTTTTAGCCTTTGATTTATTCAATTTTCTAACCTTAACACGATAATCATGTTCTTCTTTTGAAATTAATTTTTCATTAATATCATGTCATCTATAGAATTTTGAATTATTTCAATATAAATATAAGAACTGTAATCCAAATACTAGAGAAGTAATTGCAATGAAAGCTAAAATTAGGAAAAATCATAATACTCAAGTTGGAGTGTCTAAATTAGTTGCTCAAACTTGGCCACCATTTCCAATTTTTAATTCATATCGATTAACATTTAAAAATCAATATGGATATCACATTTGTCCAGTATAAGGTGTATTATCAATAATTCCATGACCCAGCTCTGTTCAATTATTAATGATCTGACCATTTTCAAGTGTATACATTCTTGCAAAAAAATCAGGACCATAATCTTTAAAACGCATGTCACCTCTAACCATTGCATAAATAAAATAAAATAATGGGTAGAGCATAATTCCCCACATTCCAAAACGTGTATGATGTCTTGGATTAAAATAAAAATCTCCTGAAGCTACAATGAAGTTCCCAATCATTACAATAGGAATCAATAAATGCAAGACCACTGTTGAAATTCAGTTTGCAGTATTATAAGCTTTCATTTCATCTGGACTTGCAAGTAATCCAAATCAAAAAACTAGCATTGTAATAGTAATATAAACAGTAACTGCTAATTCAATTCCAAAACTTGGTCTTCTATTATAATTTTTTTCTGTAAATAAGGCAAAAAATAAAAATATAACTACAACATAATTTGATTGTGTTGTAAAGAAGGCATAATAAATTTCAATTCTTTGTAAAGTAGGAATTCCTCTAAGATTAGACTTTGGACTATAAATTTGCAACAAAAAATCAAAAATCAAAAATGAAATTAACATAATTAAAACCATCAGCTTAAGTGAAAACTCAAAGCTTTTATTTATTTTCATTTTGCCCAACCCCTATCTTGATATAGTACTATTTTACAAAAATTTAGCAATAATTCATAGAAAAAAACCAAGTTTAGAACAAAACTTGGTTTTTGAATTATAATTTCTTAATTGTTTCGTGACAAATCATTAATTCTTCATCAGTTCTAATTTTATACATTGGATATTGTGAATCTTGTGCCGAAATTAATAAATAATCTTCATAACCAGCTTGATTTGCTTGATCATCAAATTTTAAGTTTAATAATTTAACTTTATTAACAATGTATTCTCTTGCAGTTACTGAGTTTTCTCCAACTCCCGCTGTAAAAACAAGTGCATCAATTTTTCCATCTAAATGGTTTGCAAATTTTAAAATGTATTCTGCAATTCTTTGTCCATATAAGTTTAATGCTAATTGTGCTTGTTTATTTCCATCCCTAATTGCATCTGTAATATCTCTCATATCACTTGAAATTTCACTTAATCCCATAATTCCAGATTCTTTATTTAACATATCTGTAATTTTGCTAGCATCAGTTGATAATTCTTTTGTCATATATTGAATAATTGAAGGATCAATGTCCCCACTTCTAGTTCCCATAATAAGTCCAGCTAATGGAGTTAATCCCATTGTTGTATCATATGATTTTCCATTTTTGACACAACACATACTTGCCCCATTCCCTAAATGGCAAATAATTAAATTAACATCATCAATATTTTTATTTAAAATTTGTGCTGTTTTTTTTGTAATAAATTCATAACTAATTCCATGGAATCCATATTTTCTTACACCATTTTCTTTATATCATTTGTATGGTGTTGAATATAAAAAGTTTTCTTCTGGCATTGTTTGGTGGAATGAAGTATCAAAACATCCTACTAATTTAGCATTAGGAATTCCTTGTTGGAATGCTTCAATTGCTGTTAAAGCCCCTGGATTGTGAAGTGGAGCTAATTTAATAGCCTCTTTAATAATTGCTTTGTTTTCTTCTGTTAATTCTACTGGAGCTACAATTTTTTCACTACCATGAACAATTCTAAAACCAATTCCTTTAATATCTTCTACATTTTCAATTACATTTAATTCTTTAAAACGTTGTAAAATTGAATTTACAGCCATTAAATGATCATCCATTTGATCTTCAAATTCATGTTTACCATTTCCATCTTTGATAGTTAATCTTCCATCAACTGTAATGCGCTCTGCTAAACCCTCCACAAGAGCTTGCGGCCCTGTTGTGTCATTTTTATATAATTTAAATTTAATTGAACTACTTCCTGCGTTTACTACTAATATCATTTATTTCGCCTCGCTTCTTTTAATTGCTTGATAAATTGTTACGATTGATGTTTGATAAATATCTTCTAAACTAGCTCCTCTTGATAAATCATTTACAGGTTTATTTAAACCTAAAATAAATGGTCCAGCTGCTTCAAATCCACCAAGTCTTTGAGCAATTTTATATCCAATATTTGCTGAATTTAATTCAGGAAAAACAAATACATCTGGAGTCTCTTTTTTAAAACTATTATTTGGATATTTTTTATCTCTAACAACTTTTGAAAATGCTGCATCAAATTGAATTTCTCCATCAAAAGTCATTTGCTCATTGTTCAGTGATTTTAATTTTTCAACAGCTGTTGCTACTTTATCAACCATTGGTCCCATTCCTGAACCATTTGTTGAATAACTTAACATTGCCACTTCAACATTTTTTGTATTTAAGTCTTGTGCAAATTTTGCAGCCATATATGCAATATCTTTTAATTGCTCTGGATTAGGATCAACATTTAATGCACAATCTGTGAAAATATAGCGTTCTTCTCCACGTGACATCATAAAGATTGATGAAGCAATTGATGAATCTTTTGAAGTTTTAATAATTTGTAAAGCTGGTCTTAAAGTATCTGCAGTTGTATAATTTAATCCACAAACCATTGCATCAGCTAAGCCCATTTGAATCATCATTACTCCATAGTAATTTCTCTTTTGAGTTAATTCAATTGCTTGGTCTTTTTCAAGTTTTCCTTTTCTAATTTCTAATAATAAATCAACCATTTCTTGATTAATTGATTCTTTAACAACAAGACATTTAATTTCTTGTTCTAAACCTGAAGGAATTTCATCACTTGTATTAAATAATAAAACTGGAACTCCTAATCCTTGTGCTTTAATTCTTTTTGCAACTTCAACAATCTTATCTTCTTTTCCTTCTGGAAAAACAATTGTTTGTTGACTTGAATGCTCTAAAATATAGTCTTTTAATTGATTGATTGAATACATTATTGTTCACCTTTGTACTTTTCTATTTCTTTTAATCTTGATGAAGATATTTCTCTTTTGTGACTATCTGCTATAAATAAAATAGTTTCTAAATCACTGTAAAGTGATTTGTTAGCATCAGATAATTCAATCTCATACTCTAAATCACCACTATTTCTAACTCCTCTAATCAAAAACTTAACTCCCATTTCTTTTGCTAAGTCAGCTGTTAGTTTATCTTCATTAATAAGAATTTCTACTCCTTGAAGATGTTTAATTTTTTGCTTAACTTCAGCAATTCTGTTTAATAAATCTGGATTTTGATCTTTAAAGATATTTTTTGAAATCACTATATATATTTTTTCAAAGATTCTTAATGCTTTTTTTAAAACTTCTTCATGTCCTTCATGAAAAGGATTAAAACTACCTGCATATATAGCTTCCATACTCCACCTTTTTCCTAATACAACTATTATTTTATTCCAAATATTTGGAAAATTTTTTTTAACATTAAGTTTTTTATATAAAATAATAGTGTTTTAGGAGAAAAAGATATGAAATTATTATTAATTGATATTGGTAATACCACTGTTGATATTCGCCAATATGATAAAACAAGTGATAAATTAACTAAAGTTATTCGTCCAAATACAAATGACTTAGCTTATCGTTCATCAAATGTTTTAAAAAAAGTTTTAGAAGATAACAATATTGAAATTGAGGCAATTGTTTATAGTTCAGTGGTTCCTGTATGAAATGACATTATTCGTGCACTTGCAAGTAGCTTAAATGTTGAAATTTACAGTGTTAGAAATGAATTAAGTGCTCTTGAAAGTGATTTTAATTTAGATGCACTTGATAAATTGGGAGCAGATTTTATTGCAAACTTTTATGGTTTTAAAGCAACATCAACAAAACAAAATGCAATTATTGTTTCTTTAGGAACCGCTTCAACTGTTGCTCTTGTAAAAGATTTAGTTTTTCAAGGAACATATATTATTCCAGGAATTGGAACAGGTTTAAACGCAATGTTAAAAAACGCGGCATTACTTGGAGAAAATAAATATGGTGTATCACAAAAATTAATTGGTAAAAATACAATTGATGCTATTAATTTAGGAACTCACAATGCCCATTACTTAATGATAAAAGCAATTATTGAGCAATTAATAACTCAGTTTTCCCTTGATGATTGTCAAGTAATTATTACTGGGGGCTATTCTCTATTATTTAAAGAACAAATAGAAAATGATCATTATACTTTCAATGAACAATTAATATTTGATGGAATGATTTCAATGTTTAATTCCAAAACACGCTAAAGCGTGTTTTTTTTATAAAAATGTTAAATTTATAAATTTTGTGACGATAACTATATTAGGGGTGAAAAAATGTCTAAGAATAAAGACAAAAAAATTAATGATAGTGACCTACTTTATGTAATGATCCAACAAAGAAAAAAATTAAGTAAATATGTCCAACATTGACTTAAAAAAACTAATTATGATGCCGATATTGATTATCATCAATTTACTTCTTTTATAAAAGATACATTTGGAATTAGTTTTAATGATGAACTTTTTAAATGAGATATTAGTAAGAGTGCTATAATGGAAATGGAAGTTGAAACAATTAAAGAAATTAATAAATACATAACTTCCTATAATAAACTTATACAATCAAAGGTGGAATTAAAAATGCCAAGAATTACACAACAATGTATAGATATTTACAAAACAATGAATGCAGAAATTCAAATTCTTAAGGAAGAAAACAGATTACTTCGAGAAGAAAATAAATTACTTAAAGAAGAGAATCAAAAATTGCGTTTAATGCTTGAAAAAGTACTTGTTATATTACAAAAACATGGTATTAATGTGGAATTTTAAATATTAATATATAAAAAACCTGTGCTTTAAGCACAGGCTTTTTATATTAAAATTCTATACCTTTACGAGAATTTACTCCCTTTTCAAAATAATGTTTTTTAGGTTTAACCTCTGATATTAGATCTGCAATCTCATCCAATTGTTCAAATGAATATCGTCCTGATAATGCCACTTCAATATTTTGATTTCGAGTTTTTAATGCTAAAACAAATTCTTCTTTATCAATAAATTTATTTTCAAGTGCTCCAAGAATTTCATCAACAATTATTAAGTCTACTTCATTACTCTTCAACAATTCTTTTAATCTTTCAAAACCTTTTTGAGTTTCAATTTTAAATTCTTCGACTTCTTGCTCATTCATATCTCAAATAAATTTTGTTGAAAAGTGATAATAGTTTTCAACTTCTACACCGATTTTCTCAAGAACTTTGTTTTCACTAGTTGGGCGATTTTTTAAAAATCTAATATATTTAACTTTCATATTTGAACCAACAGCTCTAACTGCCATTCCATTCAAAATTGAAGTTTTACCTTTACCTTCTCCACAATAAATATGAATATATCCTTGCTTCATATATATTTCTCCTTATTCTAAATATTTTTTTAGATTATTATTTCATAGTTTCATTAAAGGATCATAGAAAAAATAAGCAATTAAGCAATTTGATACTCCATGAACTACATCAAAAATAATTCCTCTTATTCAATATGCTCAAAAAGCATATTGATCAAAAAAGATTATCTTAATTAAAGCATCAACAAAACCAAATAGCAAACCAAATAAAGTACATAGTAATATAAAACTAAATTTATTTAATGTTTTTGTTTTTTTCAATGCATACACAAGAAAGTTTAAGGCTGGCCAAATAATAAAATAAAGTAGAATTCAATCACCAAATCCATACATTAGACCTTCTAATGTGCAAAAAATTATGGTAATTATAAAAGCCATCTTAAATCTAAAAATTATTGTAGCATAAGCAATCATTAAAGTTACAAACTCAACATTTGGAATGAATGCTAAAACAACTTGCAATCCAAAAACCATAGCAGCATAAATTCCTATTAGAGTTAATTCATAGGTATATCGTAAATTATTGTTGTATATCATTTATTAGAATGTTTTCAAAGTAAATTCAAATTGATTTGAACCTAATAGAAATAATGATGAAGAACCTACTGAACACATATTATCAACTTCATTTCTGCATAGTTCGTGTGTTGAAGAAGTAATTGATCAATATTGACTACTTTCATCAGCTTTTATTCCTCCAACTCCAACTATATATGCTCCAAATGAACTAAATTTAAATTCAAAGTTACCAGTAGCTTGTAATACTTGATCCAATGTTTTAATTGAAGTTTCAACAACAGTTTCTTCATAGAAAGTCTCTTCTTCTAAATTAATTCCTTTTAGAGCTATATGTCTCTCTCCACCGTCTAGTTGTCCTTTTAAATTTACATATTTATATGTAAATACTGAAAATAAAATAATAAATGTTGCTAATAATAGCGCCATTAAATTTATGGCTAATGTTTTTTTATCAATTTTCATTTTTTACCCCCTAATTTTGAGAAATAAAAAGCACGAATATAATCGTGGCTTAAATTTAATATTTATTTTGCATATTATCAAAAAATAAATATCTTCTTTTATAGCCAGTAAAAGAATAATAATTTATTAAAGAATAGGTCTCCTGACTTAGTTTCATTTTAACAATAAGCCTTCTCAAAAACTAATGTTTTAATGGCATATTTTATTGTTAATCCACATTACAGTTGCTGGTACAGTATGAGAATTACACTCATTTCCCTTTTGCATTCTTCAATTTAGATTTGCTTTTCTATTTCTAAATAATTTTAACAAATAAAAAAAGAAAAACTTCTAAGAGATTAAAAGTTTTTCTCATTAATAATTTCATCAGCTATTTCATAACCTCTTCTAATGGCACCTTCAACATAACCATTAAATTCTTTGGCCTGTTCAGTACCACCAAAATAAATGTTTTCTCATTTTTTTCTTCAATAACCAAAGTTTTTAGTTCATTCTCCAATATTCATTTTGGAAATAAAATATCCATCTTTAAACATTTCATCATTTCAGTCAAATTCAATATATTGAGTTGGACTTAGAGCTGCTTTATTTTGTCATTGTTCACAGATTTCATTGCTTAAAATTTCTTTTCGTTTTTCTAAACTCAAATTTAGCAATTCATCTTTTTTCTCTCCAAATACAAATCCTGTATAAATATATTTGCTATTTTCTGGAGTAGTATTTTCAATTGCTTTAGCAATGTATCCTTCAGTTTTAAAGAATAAACCATTCATTTCAGTTGATCAAAAACGATTGTTATAGACAAAATTAAACTTTAATACTTTTGAATCACTATAAGCACTAAATAGTTTTTTAAATCCAGTTGGTAATTGAGGTTCAAACTCAATTTTTTCAATCATTTTTGGTGAAATACTGATAATTAATTTATCAAATTCATATTCATTTTTATTGGTTTTTACAATTGTTGTTTCATCATTTTTTATCACATTCTTAACCATTTCATTTAAGATAATATTTTGCTCCCCAATTTTTTCTGCCAATCTTTCAATTAATGAAACCATTCCACCCACAATTCGTTGTTCATTAATTCCATTTTCATATTCTGTCAGATATTTAATTGAGTTATTTGATTTGATATAAAACAATACTTGCAATAATGATGTGTCACTTGACTGGCAATTTAAAAAATGACCGGCCAATAAGTTGGCAATTAATTTACGTTCTTGACTAGAGTCAATTTCACTTTCAAGTCATGTTTGAAATGAAATATTATCTCATTCTTGTGCTTTGGGATGATCAATCAAATTATCTAAATTAATTTCTTCAACTAATTTTTCTAATTTTTCCATAGTCTGTAGAGTAAGTTCAAAATTTAAACCCTTTTTCAACTCATTTTTAAATAAATTTGATTGATCTAATTTCATAGATGTTGAAAAAGTTTCGATTTTTAGTTCCTTTATCAATCGAATTACTTCTGTATTTTTTGACCCAAATCATTGTCCCCCAAGTTCTATTTGAGAACCATCATCCAACTCTTTGTTATACAGTCTTCCCCCAACTGTATTACGTCCATCAATTATTGTTACTTGGTGTCCTGATTGAATTAGCTTATAAGCAGAGGCTAATCCTGAAGCACCAGCTCCAATAATACCAATTTTCATTTTTCTTTTTCCTCCACTTAAATTTTAATACAAAGTTGAAATAAGTCAAAGAAATTTTGCTAATAAAAAAACAAGTAAATATACTTGTTTTTAAAGAATTTAAATTATAATCCACACTTTAATTGTGCACCACATCCAGAACATGTTACACAACCTGCTGAATCAATTAAAGTTCCAATTGTACACATTGGACATAAGTCTCCAACATCATTTCCAATTTTTTGTTCTTGAGTAATTTTTTTAGGAACATCACCCTCTTTAATTGGTGCTAATGCTTCTTCTTTTAATAAATCACTATCGTTTGAATCAAGTGATAATACTTGAGTATCTCTACTTCCATCAACATAAACAGTTCCACCTTTTGCTCCACCTTTGTATAAACGTGTGTAGATTTTTTCAACTTGCTCTACTTTATAACCTTTTGGTGCATTAACTGTTTTTGAGATTGAAGAATCAACTCATCTTTGAATAATACATTGAACATCAGCATGATCTTCAGGTGACAATTCCATAGCACTTACAAAATAATCTGGAAGTGGTTTGTCATTGTATTCTGGATTGTATTTCAATCAATCTTGAACAATTTTGGCTTTAACTTCCATAAATTTACCTAATCTTCCACTTCTAAAGTAAGAGAAAGCAAAGTAAGGTTCTAATCCTGTTGAACATCCCACCATTGTTCCAGTTGAACCAGTTGGTGCAACTGTTAATAAGTGAGAGTTTCTAATTCCATCTTCTAAAATACCATTTCTAATGTCTTCGGGCATTTTTTTCAAATATCCAGATTCAATGAATTTTTCTCTATCTTCTAAGAATGGGAATGATCCTTTTTCTTTTGCTAATTTAATTGAAGTTTTATAAGCTGTTACTGCAATTGTTTCAAAGATTTTATCAACAATTTCATTTCCTTCTTTTGAACCATATTTAACTCCAGCTCAAATTAATAAGTCATGAAGTCCCATAACCCCTAATCCAACTCTTCTTTCTCCAAGTGCTTGTTGTTTATTTGCTTCTAAGAAGTAAGGAGTTGAATCAATTACGTTATCTTGCATTCTTACACATACAGAAACTGTTTTTTCTAATTTTGAATAAAGAATTTCTTTTGTTTCTTTATCAACAAAGTTTGATAAGTTAACTGCAGCTAAATTACATACAGAGTAAGGTGCTAAAGGTTGCTCACCACAAGGGTTTGTTGCAACAACTTTTTGCCCATATCCTTTTGCATTTGTCATATCATTGGCAGCATCTAAAAAGAAAATTCCAGGTTCTGCAGAATAAGTTGCACAGAAGTTAATTAAATCTCATAAATCTTTTGCTTTAATTGATTGATAAACTTTTGAAGGATATCTTCTTTTTTCTCATTCAAAAACGTCTCCAATATCGGCTCATTTAGTATCATAGAAATACTTTTGTTCCTTTGTTAAGTTTTCTAAATCAGGATATTTTAAATCTCACATTTCATCATTTTCAATCGCTTGCATAAATCTATGTGAAATTGTAACTGAGATATTTGCACCAGTCATAAATTCTGAATTGGCAACAACTCATTTACCACCATGTTTTAATTTTTCTTGTGCTTCTTTTAATAAGTCACTATCTACATTATCTGAATTAGCAACAACATTTTCATATAATTTTTGTTCTGTTGCTGTTAAATATTCAAATCTCAATTTGTTATTTGCTTCTTGACGAATCAATTCACTTTGTGAATTGTTTCTCAATCATAACAAAATGTTTGGATTTTGCATTTTTGAAATAATAAATTCAATTACATCTGGATGTCAATCTGCTAACATAATCATTTGAGCACCACGTCTTGAACCACCTTGTTCAATTAAATGAGTTAATAAAGATAAATCATTTAATCATGAAACAGCTCCACTTGAACGCCCTCCAACCGATTTGGCAGGTGCACCTTTTGGTCTTAAAGTCGAACCATTAGTTCCAACTCCTCCACCTCTTGACATAATTTCTGTAACTTGAGCTCTATGATGAGAAATTGCTGCTCTATCATCTTTAATAAATGGCATTACATAACAGTTAAAGTAAGTAACTTCACTACCACTTCCAGCTCCATACAATACTCTTCCTGCAGGAATAATGTTTAATTCACCAAGTTCTTGAGCAAATTCTTTTCCAATTTCCTCTCTTAATTCTTCTTTTTCAACTTGAGCTAAATTATATCCAACTCTTTTGGCAATTTGTTCAAAACATAATTCCAATGGTTTTTCTAACTCATATTTTTGTTTAATAATTAAGTTTTCACTATTTGTTTCTTTTAATAATTCAGGATCAATTGCTCCTAAATAACCTTCTTCAACTTGCACAACATAGTGATTTTCTGACTTGATTTCTTTTACAACTCCAATTCCTCTTGAAGGAAATACTGGATCTGCTTTAATAGTTGTAATAACTAAATCACCAACTTTTAAAGACACTAAGTTTTTGTCTTTTTGAGAATAGCGATCTAACATAACCATTCTAGAAACTCCATCAAATACCATTTTATCTTCTGGTTGAATTTCATATAAATGTTTGAAGTATTTTTTAATATCTTCATTTAAATTGTTAATTTGTTGTTTATTGTATAAATCTTGCATTATAACTCTCCCTTTTTGATATGTAAAAACCGACATTTTTACAAAAAATTAATCCACTTCTGCTAATGTGTACAAGTGGATAACTTTTTTATAATACTATAATTTTAAAAAAAATCTATTAATTATTATTTTTAAATTGTATTTTAAACCCCTTACCAGCAAGGTTTTAAATTTTTTTTAAATTTCTAGTTATCTAAGATTTGTGGTATATTAATTAATCAAGTAAAAAAAGTTATCCACAATTTTGATATAAAAAAAACTCAATGAGTAATCATTGAGTTCATATGCGCATATGATATTGTAAATTAACGTTTTGAGAATTGAGGTGCTCTACGTGCTCCATAAAGTCCATATTTTTTACGTTCTTTAACACGAGCATCTCTTGTCAATAAACCATGTCCTCTTAATTCAGGTTTGTAATCTTTTGAAGCTTCTAATAAAGCTCTTGCAATTCCTAGACGAGCAGCTCCTGCTTGTCCAGTAAATCCTCCACCTTTAACAGTAATTTTGATTGAAAAGTCTGCTTTTGTACCTGTAGCTTCTAAAGGTTGTTCCATATCTTGTACTAAAGTAGCATATGGGAAAAACTCTAAAGCTGGTTTTCCATTCACAATAATATCACCTTTTCCAGGTGTTAAGATAACTTGAGCAACTGAAGATTTTCTTCTTCCAGTTCCTCTATACATAACAGTATTTTTTGCAGCCATTATTTGTTATCTCCTTTTTTTGCGTTAATCACTAAAACTTGTGGGTTTTGTGCTTGGTGTGGATGTTCAGATCCAGCGTATACGTGCAATGCACGGTATTGGTTAGACCCTTGAACATTTTTAGGTAACATTAATCTTACAGCTCTTTCAACAATTCTTTCAGGGAATAAGGCACGTTGTGTTTTAACGTTTCTTGATTTTAATCCCCCTGGGTGCATTGAGTGGTGGTAGTAATTTTTATCAGTTTCTTTTTTACCTGTTAAAATTACTTTTTCTGCATTAATAACGATTACGTGATCTCCATTATTCATGTGAGGTGTAAAAGTTGGTTTATGTTTTCCTCTTAAAACTTTAGCAATTTCAGTTGATAAACGTCCCAAAATTGCATCAGTAGCGTCAACTACGTATCATTTCTTATCAATATCTGATGATTTAATAAGTGTAGTTTGTTTCATGTGCTTGTTCTCCTTCGCTTTCCGGGGCTTATGAGTAAGCATATATATTATATATGAGAATTAATATTCTGTGCAAGAAAAATAAACTAAAAAATGATTAAATTAGATATTTTTCATATAATTTATTAATAACTTTTGAAATTAAGGCTTTATAAAATTCTCTATTTTTGGAAATATATATCATTTTTAGAATAAATAAATTTTTATTTATTCTAAATTTATAATTTTTTGAATCTATTTGTGTCTTTTAAAAGTTAGTATCTTAATAATTAAAAAAATCTCATATTATATGAGATTTTTTGAGTTATTAATCTTTAATACTTAAAGCAACTACTGGATTAATTTTTTGAATATTTGATCATCCTACTCCAAATGTTAATAAACATATACCTGAAAGGACTCCTAACACTCCTACTGGAAGATATCATGCAAATTGTACAGGTAAGACCCAACTTGTATTTAAAGCCAGGAATAACGCTGCATATTCAAATAAATATCAACCAACAATAAATCCAATTGTAAACATTGCAAGAACGGCTCAAATATAAGTTGAAAGAATTTGCTTTACAACATATCCATTTGAATATCCTAATGTTTTCATTGTTGCTATAAATTGTTTATTTTCATAAATAATTAAACTTGTTGTTAATAAAATAATTGTTGTAGAAACTATTAATGCAATTACCATAAACATAATAATAATCATGTTAACTAAGTCAGTAATTTGCCCAAGAATCTGTCTAGTTTGTTCCATTGGCATCATTGTTTTTAATGAACCAATACCAAATCCTTCCACAAATTTTGTTGGATCAACTTCCATCTCACAATTAGTTTCCTGGTCGTTACATTCTGGATCAACTTTTTTAAATTCAAAGTTACCATTTAATCCTTGCGAACTGAAATCTCCAAATTTTTGTGAAGTTGAAAATCCTTTAATTAAATCTAAAATTTCTGGATTTGGAGAATATTTATAATTATAAATCGGATATAATTTTTTAAATAATTCATTAATTTTATTTGCAGCAAAAGATATTTCTTCATCTTCACTATTTAATAATTCTTTAAATTCTTCATATTTTCCAATAGTTTCATTAAAAATATTTTCTAATTCCTGTCCATTTTTTCCTAAGAAATTTGAATTATAAAATTCAGGAATATTTAAATATTCTTTACTAAATCATTGTTCAAAATTAAATTTTTCTATTAGATCATAGCCCATTACTTCATTTGCAACATCATTTGAAATTCATGCTTGAGGTTGACCATATCCATTTTGTATACCCACAATTTCAAATTCGTAATTATCATCATAACTTTGAATAGCTATATTTCCATCTGAATATGCTTTATGAATTTGTGTTTGATTTGTTGAAACTGTTGCACTATCTCCAGTTAATTTATATGAACTATATGAACCAGAAGCTACAGAACTTGGAATAGGAGGTAAAATTCCAATCTTAGTAGTATCAGCAAAAGTTTTATTTTTTGTTGAAAAATAACCCGAAACAGATTGAGTTTTATAGTATGTATTTTCAGATTCAAAACCTAAATTAATTTCCTCTTTATTTTTTGTTCCATCAAATTCAATAGCTTCTCCATCTTTTGAAAGTAATTCTTTAAATACCTTTAGATTTATTTTATCACCATTTTTTAAACCTGATTTAATTGCTGTTGTCTGATTAATTATAATTGGTGTTGTGTTACTATTTAAAGCAAATAAATTATTTTTTAAATCTAAACCTTTTTTATCTTGTAGTGATACAAGATTTGTATTTTTATTAACTCCATAAACTTTTAAAGTTTCATTTTCACTATTACGATTCTTAAATTGAGTGTTTAACATAGTTCCCATCTCTTCAGTATCATAATCAAATGGATTTAGATTAAAAGCAATATTATAATTTTTATTTTCTTCTCAACTATTTTTAATATATTCTTGAACAAAATATGGTGCTCTTGAATAAGTTGTTTCCAGTATTGCTGTTGACATCCTATTACCAAAAGTTGCACCAAATCAAATAGTTAACAAATAGTTAATTTGAAGTAATTCTTCATTCTTATTATCATTTAACATTTTATCAATGGTATCTTCAGTAATATCATGTATTGAATTAAAATAATTTGATTCAATTGGTACAAAATCAGCACTATAAGCATTCTGATCAATTTTAAATTCAGGTGTTACTTCAGGTGTTCAAAATACTTTCATTTCTTTCTTTGTAAATTTTTTATCCAATTGTTTTTGTGCCAAAGTTACATCAATTGAAATATTATCTTTCACTGTAATTGGATTATATTCAATTTTTAAACCTTGAGTATATTTATTATAAAATCACAACATATTTAATAAATATGTTTTTGCATCATGAACTCCTACAAATTCTAAAAGTTTTGAATGATCTGGCCATTGTGATAATAGTGTTCCTATTGCAAGACTTTGATAACTATCTGGAACAATTCTATCTAATACTCTTAAAAAATCTGTAGATAAATTTTTTCAATTTAAATAACTCATTTTTGATCAAGAATAACTATTTGATTCAGTTACATCAAATGCATAAAATGAATTATCAATCTTTCCTTTATATAAATCATCAAACATTTTATCATAATCAATAAAATTTCCATCGGTTGTAACTGGCAATCCAGTTCAAGAAGGTAATTTTGCTGTTGTTGAATCATAGTTCATATCTATTTTCTTATTTGATGAATCATTAATATCAAATCCTCATCCATCGACTTTATTTGGATTATAAGTTTTATAAAAACTTAAAGGATTATTTGCTAATGGTTGTTCATATTCAACTAAGTTTTCATAGTTCATTCCATTAAATGTTGCAGTCATATTATCTTTCATAACCTTTGGAGCAACTATTGTTGTTGTCATTAAAGTTGTTCCCAATAACATTGTTGCACTTACTCCTGCAAGTTTACCTAACGAAGTAATAGTTAAAGCAGTTCTTAATCTTGTATTAAAACTTCCTTTAGCTGTAATCAATTTCATTTTAGTTCCAAATTTTGAAATTGCTTTATCATCTCCACCTTTTAATAAAGTTAATGCAGATGTTTTAATTACAGAATATCCAATGATAAATGATAGAACTGTTAATAAAATTCAAACTAATAAAAGTCCACTTAAGAATGAAAACACATTAAATTGAAAATCATAGAATGATACGTTAAAGTATAGTGAAAAACTATTTACAACAACATATTCTAAGAAAATCGAAATTACATATCCTAAAAGAGAACCAATTACAGAAACAATTAATGGCGCTGCAATAAAGTTATTAATAACTTCTCTTTTTTTGTATCCTAATGCTTTTAAACATCCGATTTGTCTTCTTTGTTGATCAATTTGTTTTTTAGTAATTAATAAGATTGTCAATGATGCAATCGAAATAATTGTTACTAATAAAATAATTGAAGTTGTATTGTATGCAATAATTACTGTTTCAAAAGTCTTTATTCTTCCTGAAAAAGTATATGCTTCATCATTATTATCAAAGAAATAATTTGTCGAAACACCAATTGATGCATATGCTTTATATTTGTTATTAATTGTATCAATTAAATTTTGATCATAACCATCTCTAAATTTTATTGAATAATATGATTCTTTATCTGATTCAGAAGTTACAACTATTGGTGAATTTGCAATAACATATGTATACATATTTCTATTATAAATTCCTTTAGTTACTTTATCACTAAATTCATATGGTGCAATTTCTAATCCAAACATTGTTGGATCTAGATAAACAATAACTTCTGATGCGATATTTGTTATAACTGAAGTTTGATCAAGTAAAGGTGTGGCAAAGTCAGCTGATGACCCATAACCTACAACTTCAAATCAAACCATATTAGCATATTTACCAATATCTAAAATTTCCTTAATTTTTAGTCCTTCAATCTCTTTAACCATTTCAGTATCTGAACTCTGATTTACTAAGAATGAATTACCAAATTTATCTTCTTGAACTCTTACAATTGAACCAAGTTCAATGTTATGTTTTTTAGCAAAAGATTCACCAACTATAATTTCATTTTTATTTTCAATATTTCTTCCTTTTGAAATAACTAATGAATCAACAGCATTTGATGTTCCATTTGTTTTTGCTAAAGCTTTAATTTTTAAATCATTATTATTGATAGTAGTTGAAGCAAGAGTTCTTCCTTCAGTTCTACTTCAATCAAAACCATATTCAAAACTTAATTGATTCATTAAGTATTGTTGATACAACTCTTGATTATTTGCTAATGCTGATTCATCAAAATCCATGTATCAATTTTTTTCATTATTTTCATCTTCAAGTTTAATTCTGTCATTTGGATTTACTTCCATAACAACATCTCTTAAATTAGATTTAGTATTTAAGTCTTTATATGCTTCAATAATTCTTGTAGTTGTAGCACTTAAAAGTGAAATTACAAGAGAAACAAGCATAACTAAAAGAGATAAACCAATAATTTGTGATTTATTTCTTCCTGCAGACCTAAAAGCATTCTTTAAAAGAAGCCTTATTCCTTTCATATTAAATTTTCCTCCTTAATTTATAATTACTTATAAACTAATTCTTTTTTCCCGACTATGAATTAAAAAAATTTGGAGGAGTAGTTCCTTTTTTAATAGTTTTTAATAATGAACTATCTTTTAAAGATTTGATAATATCGTGATCATCATTTTTATTATTTAAAAATTCCATTACTTCTTGATTTTGATTTTCTAAATCAATTGCATTAATGTGTTTTTCACACATTTGATTAATATCTTTAAAAGTAATTTTTTTAATTCTAATTTTAATTCTATTTGCAAGTACTTTATAAACAATAAACATAATAAACATTAAAACAATTAAAGTTACAAAAAGCCCAATTAAAACAAGAACTGCAATGTTTAATTCATAAAGACTTTCAAATGAATATTGTTGATTTAAAAAGTATTTAATTCAAATAACAGTTACACTAACTGTAGAAAGTGCAATTAAAACAAGCATATTTTTAATACTTGCTTTTACTTCTAATTGTTTTTCTGAATGATAAGTAAAAAAACTTTTTTTAATATTATTTAAAAACATAGCAAACTCAACTGTCATTCAGATCATTAAAATAACTGCAAGTTGAGTATTTATTATAATTGCAATAATTGAATTATCATAACTTAAAACTGAGAAATTCCTATTGCTTGAAATAATTAGCATAGAGATATGCAATACAAATAAAAGTACTGAGATGGCAATTAATCTTTTTTTCTCTAAAAATCTTTTAATCATATTGACCTCCTAATTTAACCTTTTAATACTAACAAAAAAAAAAAAAAAATCAAATCAACTATAAGTGTTAACACCCATATTTACTGGCTTTATAATAATTTTAATAAATAAAAAAACCAAACAAAGTTGGTTTTATCTGTGATTATTTTAAGTAAGTACAAGTTATTATTAACTTTCCCCTTATTACAACTTAAATTGATTTATCCAAAAAAAGCTAAGCAATAATATGTATTTACTTGTTGATTTAAAATTTGACGTTATTTTATTTCCATTTAAAAATAACCACAAAGTAATAATATCTTATAATACCCTAATAGTCAATCTTTTCTAAAACCAAACCTTCTGGTTTTGCATTATAAGGTAAACGTTGATGTTTTAAATCTAGAACTGCTTCAATAGTCTTTAAATCAATTTTATTTTCATTATATGCAAGAGCTGCACCAACCATCATTCTAATTTGATACCTTATAAACCCTTTAGCTTTAAAAATAATTTTAATTTTGTCTTCTTTTTCAATTACTTCAATTGAAGTAATTTTTCTTCTAGTTTCAATTAAATCAAGTTCTTTACCTTTTAAACCAGAAAAGTTTAAAAAATCATGTTCACCAATAAATAAATTAAAAGCTTCTTTTAATTTATTGACATCCATTTGTTTCTTATAATCAAACATAAATCGATTAATAAAAACATTATCTTTTCCGATATTGATATTGTAATGATATGTTTTTTGAATACAACTGCGAACACGAAAATCTTTCTCAATTATTTTGGCATCTTTAATGTAAATTGCTTTTCCAAGAGTTTTATTTATTGCATTTAAAAAGCCTGTTAAATTAGGATTAAAATCTAATTCTACTCAGGCTTTTTGATCTCTTGCATGAACACCAGAATCTGTTTTACTTGCACCAACCACTCGATAATGAGAGTTGGGAGCAACTTGAGCAATTGCTTTTTCTAATTGCCCTTGAATTGTTGATTGACCCACTTGCTTGGCTCATCCACAATAATCAGTTCCATCATATTCAATTGTAAACAAGAAATAATACATTATAATCCTAAAATTTGATCAATTCTTGGAATTTGGATACTATTTAAAGCATCAATATAAGGATAACAAAATAGTGTAACTGCAATTGCCATATAAATTAAAAAGATAATTCAATCTAAGATTCTAAACTTAACTTGACGATATCTTGTTCTTTTTGCATGAGGATCATATCCTCTTGAATCCATTGCATAAGCTAAGTCTTCTGCTTTTTGAAATGCAGAAACTAATAAAGGAATAATTAATGAAGTCATTGATTTAATCTTGTCTTTTAATTTTCCATTTTTAAAGTCAATTCCCCTTGAAGATTGAGCTTTCATAATTCTTCCTGCTTCATCGATTAAAGTTGGAATCATTCTTAAAGCAATAGAAATAATTGTTGAAAAAATATAAACAGGTATTCCAATTAATTTTAAAGGTCACAATAAATCTTCAATTGCTAATGTTAATTCTAATGGTTGAGTTGTTCCAGTTAAAATTGTTGTTAAAGAAATCATAAAGAAGATTCTTAAAGTCATATAAATTGCTCTATATAATGCTTTTTCTGATAATCAAATAAATTTTCAGTGAAAAACATATCCAAAAGGTGAGTCTCCTGCTAAATCTTCATACCATCATGCACCATTACCTAAGTCATTTACTGTTCATTCTTTTAACATATCTGCATTTGGTTTTAACATTATCATATTAATTAAAATCAACATTACAAATATAAATGTAATTGGGACAAATAATTTAAATAACATTTTAAAGCTCAGTTTACTTGCAGCATACATAATAAGAACTGCACTTCCAGCAAGCACAAAACCTGCAAATCCAATTGAGAAAAATACTGCCACAATTAAACTTATAATCATTAATAATTTGATTCTTGGATCCATTTTATGAATGATTGAATTATAAGGCATGTATCTTCCAAATACCATTCTCATATCTTTTCACCTACTTTCTATTTTTTAACAGCTTTAATAGCTTGTGCTAATTCTTTAATAGTTCTAAATTCTTGGTTAGTAACGTCTAAACCTTTGTCTTTTAATTTATGTGCTAATTTATATAATTTTGGTGGTTCAATTTCAATTTTTTCTAATAATTGTGCATTAGAAAAAACTTCAAATGGTGTTCCAACAGAAATAACTCTACCTTTATGCATAACAATTACTTCATCTGCAATTTGTAAAACGTGATCCATATTATGAGTTACAATAATAATTCTTTTACCCTTTTCTTTATTTAAATTATAGAAAAGTCTCATAAAGTCTTCTTCTCCCTGAGGATCAAGACCCCCAGTTGGTTCATCAAGTACTAAAGTATTTCCATCCATTGCAACAATTCCAGCAATTGCAACTCTTCGTTTTTGACCACCACTTAAGTCAAATGGACTTCTTTTTGCATAATCTTCTGGTAAATCAACCATTCTTAATAAATCTGGAACATTTTTTAAAGTTTGTTCTTTTTCTGCTCCTAAGTTAATTGGTCCAAATGCAATATCTTTTTCAACTGTATCTTGGAACAATTGATATTCTGGAAACTGAAATACTAGTCCAATTTCACGTCTTAAATCTTTAACTTCTTTGATTTTCTTTAAATTTGCAAATAATGGATAATTCCCTACAACTGTTCTTCCAGTTTCTGTAATCATTAATCCATTAGTTAATTGAATTAAAGTAGACTTCCCACTACCAGTCATTCCAATAACTGCTGTAATTTTTCCTTCTTTAATTGTAATGTCTGTTCCATTTAATGCTCTAAATTCAAATGGTGAATTTTTTGCATAAGTATATGAGACATTTTCAAATTTAATATCACCTGAAAAATCAAATTCAGCTTCTTTTGCTTTTGCCAATTGTTTTTTATAATGTTTTTTAACAGAAGGTGTAATTTCTTCTAACCCTTGATATCATTGATTTACTTTATCAATTCTTTCTTGTGCCAGTTTTACACTTTCTTTTTTAAATGCTTCAAATTCTTTTTTAAATGCTTTTTGTTTTGGTTGATCTGCTTTAATTAACTTAACAATTTCTTTATGTCTTTTTTTTCTTTTTTTATTTTCTTTTTTTTGATTAACATTAAGTTCTTTTAAATGCTCTTTATATTTTGCTTTTTGTACTTTCTTTTCAACAACTAATTTTGCTTTTTGTTCTGAAGGTGTATTATTTATTTTTGACATATTTTATTCACCAACTCTTCCAAACTATCACTGTGGTCTAATTTAATACCCACACCCTCAAGTGCTTCTTCAACTTGAGCTACAAAAGGAATGTCTAAGTGAATTGAACGTAAGAATTCTTTATCTGAAAGAATTTCTTTTGGAGTTCCAAATTTAACTAGTTTTCCTTTGTTCATAACCATAACTTTATCTGCATTTAAAATTTCGTCCATATCATGAGTGATTGAAAAAATTGTTTTTTCTCTTGTATTTTTTAATTCAATCATAATATTTTTAACTTCTGTTTTACCTTTTGGATCTAACATACTTGTTGCTTCATCAAATATTAAAATATCAGGAGATAAAGCAAGTGCTGAAGCAATAGCTACACGTTGTTTTTGACCCCCACTTAACATTAATGGTTCGTGATCCAAAAACTCATTCATATTAACTTTTTTAGCAGCTCAATCAATGATTTCACCCATTTTTGAAGGAGCAATTCGGCGATTTTCTAATCCAAAAGCAATATCATCTCTTACAGTTGAACCAATAAATTGATTATCTGGGTTTTGAAAAACAATCCCTAGAAATTTTCTAGCAATATTGATGTTACTTGTAGTAACTTTATTTCCATAAATTTCAATTCCCCCAGATGTTGGAGTTAAAACACCAATAATAATTTTTGATAAAGTTGATTTTCCACTACCATTATGTCCAATAATAGTTACATATTCTCCATGTTTTACATCAACGCTTACTCCATCAACTGCAAATGGATGATTTTCACGATATCTAAAACGAATGTTTTCTAATTTTAGAGCAATATCATTTAGTTTTGCAAGTTCTCCAACGTGTCCACGATCTTTAACAGCAATTTTTGATTCTTTTAATAAAAATTGAGCGAATTTTACATCCTCAAAAGCAGTTCAATATTTATCATCACTTTTTTTATATTGACTTAAGATTTGTTGAGCATTTTTAACATTTTCAATAAAATCTTTATTATTACATTTTTGTTTAAATTCTTGCTTAATTGCTTTATATTCTGCTTCATATGACTTTACAACATCAATTTCAACTTCTCTTTTTGAATATTTAGCTTTAGCAATGATCATTTTTTGACTTGAACGAACTAATTTATCATTATATTCATTTAATAATAATTTAAAATCATTTAAATCTTTTGTAGTTAATAGTTTAATATTTTCCATAAAAACTAGTCCTTTCATACATTAATCATTATATCAAATAAGTTTATTAAATGTAAATTATATTTTTTATAAATAAAAAATAAAACCCTTATAAGTTGGAATAATATTACCTTATATAAAAGAAAAAAATAACTATTAAGTTATTTTTTCTTATATTTTATTAAATTGTAGTAAAGTGCGTAGTTAATAATATCTGATCTCGTTTTTTTATAGTGACATTCAAAATAATAATCTTCTACTTTAAATTTTAAATAGCCCAGTCTTCCAAAAACAGTCGCACATTGGAATTCAACGTCTTTAACATCTGTTAATTTAAATTTATACATTGTTTTGTTGATTTCTAACTTAACTTGTTTTTCTTGAATTAGGATTTTTAAATTTTCAACCATATTGTTATTTACTAAAAAACCAACTTCATTTAGCTCAAATAAAGTTTCACGATATCCTAAAAAGATATTGATTAATTGACTTCTAGTATGAGCAATTACTACTGTAATTGATGCAATAATTAATGATAAAAACATTGCAGTCAGAAACATAATAATTTCTAAAAGATAGTTTGAATCTACTTTAATCATCAATACTGATAAAATAATTGCAAATAATGAACATATATAAATTGATTGATAAATAACCACAGTTTTTCCTAAATTATAAATGGCAATAAATGACAAATTATAAAAGAAGAATAAAACAACAGTTATAATAATGGCAAACATTTTATATTGTTCAAACAACATCGCTACATAATTGTGTGAAATTGGTAATAAAACAACTAATGGAATTAAGACCATAAATTGTAATCAAATACATGATCGATATTTTGAAATAAAACTATCAAAACGTTTTTTATTGTTAACCTTCTTCATACTACTTTATGCTTTATACTCTTGTGACAATGCTCTATATTTTATTTCACGATTTTTTGATGTAATTTTAATATAGTCTAAAGTCATTGTTACAGCTGAATAAATAATAACAACAATTACAATTCATTGTAATACTGCTTTAAATTGAGTATCTGGTAATCCTAATAAATATTTAATTCCAATAAATAAGAATAAATATGAAGTAAATGTACCTAAAATTCCTCCCATTTCAAGAGCAACAGATAATTTAGGACTATAGTTTTTATCTTTGATAAATTTAAATGATGCCACTGGCATTAAAAAGGCACATGCACCCATCATAATAGGATAAGCTGCCATTCCATCCATTCCCAACATTGAAATTACAACAAGTGCTGGTGCATATAGACCTACTCCAAAGCTCATTAATACTCCTAAAACTAGGAATGCAAAAATTGCTACATAGATTTTAAATTCATTAAATGGTAGCACAGTTGCTCCATCTCCCATTGGTAATGCTTGAATGTGAGGGTGGTTTAAAATCATTAAAATTGCACTAATATATAAAACAATTGACATGATCAATTTAATTGTTAGTTTGTTTACTTTGTTTGCAACTGTTGCTCCCAAATAACTTCCAACAATTGAAGCAATAATTAATGACACTAGTGTTAAAGTATCAACTTCAACAACAGCAATCATAATTAAAGCTTGAAGAATAACAGATAAGACATATCCCGCATTTAATGTTCCTGGAATTTTTTTATCATCTTCAATTAATCCAATTGCATTCGAAATTGAAATTGTTGGTGCAAATGCTCCAATTCCAAATAATTCTAAGAATCCAACAAATCATCCTGTTAAAATTCCTTTTTTCATTGACATTTTTCTTTCTTTTGCTAAATTTGTTTTTGCATCAAGTCCAATTACAACACTTGTAATTAAAGCAATTACAACTAACATCATACAAATTGCAAATGCAATTAAGTATTTTGAATCTGTAATATTAAAATCTTTATCTTGATTTGGAAGATATACTAAATAATTTAATGATAAAGTAACTGCAATCACGACTGCAACTACTAAAATTGGTATAAAAATAAATAATGCTTTTGAAATACTTTTCTTTGACGTTAAATACTTATTTTTTGTTTCTAATAATTCTTGTTTATGTTTTTCAAAAATGCTTTCCAATTCTGCTTCATAGCGCATTTTTTCCTTTTTAATTACTCCTGTTTTAGTATTGTCCAATACTACTGCTTTATAAGCTTTTTTAGCTTTTTGAATATTAAATCAATATCTATCTTTTACTTTTACTTTATTTACATCTTTGTTTGCTAACTTTGCTATTTTTTCTTGCTTTATTTCAAGCAATTGAGCATTTAAAACTTCTTTTGCTTTTAAAACACTTTGCAAGTTTTGTTCATTAAACTGGCTTTTCTTCAGCTGAGCAATATTTGCTTTATGTAATTCTTTTGCTTTTAAAAGATCATCTTTATATGCTTTTAAAGCATTTAAATATATTTCTTTATTTGATTTCTCTAGATTTTTTAATTCCCCACTGTTTGCCATTTTTTGTTTTTGTAATTCATCATTAAGTCGAGATGACTCAACAATAGCATTTGATAGTTCTTGCTGAGATGAAACAATTTTTTGTCTTATCTCTTCGATTTTGGAAACTTGACTATCAATAACACTATCTTGTGAATACAGTTCACTTTCAAATTTGTTCATTTTTTTGTCCCTTTTCTTTTCTAAATCATTTCAATCTTTAATATTTAATGTGATGCTTTTTTATCTGCAGCTTTAAGACATTCTTTTAAAATGTCACCAAACCCTTTTTGTTCTAATACTTTTTGACCTTCAATTGTTGATCCATTTGGTACACAAATTTGATCAATCATAGTTTGTAAATCTTTACCAGAAGTTGCTCCATTTCGAACACTTCCAATAATTGCAGTTTCAACAATTCTAAATGCTTGTTCTTTATCAAAACCTTGTTCAACTGCATAATCTGTAATTGCTTTAAAGAAAGTAAATACGTATGCAGGTAAACAACCAGAAATTGCTGTTAATGTTCCAAATTTAGCTTCATCAACTAATTCTACAATTCCACATGACTCAAATAATGTTATTACATGTTCTACACTATCTTGGTCATTGCCATTATGTGCAATTGCTGTTACTGATTGTTGCAATGATGCGTTCATATTTGGCATCATTCTAATGATTGTTAAATTATCAACTCCACTTAAATAATTTGATAATTTTTCAATGCTGACTGCATTTGCCATTGAAACAATTGTTTTTCCTGTTAAATCAATTGTTTTTAATTCATTACATAATCCTTCCACTGCATCAGGTCTTGTTCCGATCACAATTGTGTCGATATTTTCTGATGCAATATCTATAATATTGTTTAATGGTTTTAATGTCTTAAGTTCACCAGTTACTTTATCTTGTAATTCCTTAAATGCATCATAACCATAAATTTCATCTGTAATTTGAGGGTTTGCCAATATTCCTCTTACTAATGAAGAACCCATATGTCCTAACCCAATAAATAATACTTTTTTCATTTCAAATCATTCTCCTTCTAATCTTGATATAAAGTTATTTTAACTTATATGAAATTTTTTTTCACAAATTTATAAAAAAAATACCCCATTTACAAGGGTATTTTTCATTTATTAAATTAAACTAGCTCAATGATACACATTGGTGCATTATCACCACGACGGTTATCTAATTTTAAAATTCTAGTATAACCACCATTTCTTGTTTTAAATCTTTTTGCTAAATCTGAAAACAATTTTTGTAATGCAGTTTCTTTTTCTGATGCATTTATGTGTCTTAATCATGCAGCCGCTTGACGTCTAGCATGTAAATCTCCACGTTTTGCAAGTGTAATCATATTATCAAAGTGCTTTCTTAACTCTTTTGCACGTGTTTCAGTAATTTCTAATTTTTCTGAAATGATTAGTTCAGTAGTTAAGTTTCTCATTAAAGCGACTCTTCAAGCTGTGTTTTTTCCTCTTTTTTGAATGTATGACATATCAACTACACCTCTCTAGTCTTGTTTAAAAGTTAGTCCTAATTGAACTACTTTATCTTTAATTTCTTTTAATGATTTTCTACCCAAGTTTCTAATTTCTTGGATATCATCTTCACTACGTGAAACTAAATCACGTAGAGTATTGATGTTTGCTCTTTTTAGACAGTTTAGAGATCTTTGAGTAAAGTCTAAGTCTTCAATTACTCTGTCTAATTCTTTTTCATCTTCTTCACTTGTTACACCGATTACATTTAGTTCATTAATTTCTTCGTTTAAGTTTACAAAGAATTGTAAATGTTCAACTAAGATTTTTGAAGCTGTAGCAACAGCATCACTTGCAGTGATAGTTCCATCTGTTTCAACTTTTAAAATTAATTTTTCTAAATCAACTGATTTTCCAATTTTAGTTGCATCAACTTCGTAAGCAACTTGTACAATTGGAGAATAATTTGAATCAATAGTAATAGCATCAGCTACTAATTTTTCTTTTTTATTATCTTTAAATGATCTATAACCTCTTGAATTTTTTGCAAATAAAGTTAAGTCTAAAACTCCTCCATCAGCAATAGTACAAATAGTTAAGTCTTTATTGACAATTTGCACACCAGTTGGCAATTCAATTTCTCCAGCTGTTACTACTCCAACTTTTGAAGATTTAATTGATAATTCAACAACTTCATCATCGGCAAACATGTTTGTATCAATTCTTAAAGCTAATTTTTTTAGATTTAAAATGATTCGACTTACGTTTTCAACGATTCCTTCAATTGATGTAAATTCATGTGCAGCTCCAGTGATTTTAATTGCATAAACTGAAGCTCCTGGTGTTGAACTTAATAAAGTTCTTCTAATAGCATTACCTAAAGTAATACCAAAACCTCTTTCTAAAGGTTCTACTTTAAATTCCCCATAATTTCTGTCTTTTTCTTCTTTTAATAATGTAAATTCTGGTCTAGCGAATTGTTTCATATATTAATTATCCTCTTGGGCGTTTTCTAGGACGTACACCATTATGAGGGATTGGTGTTGTGTCTTTAATTGATGTGATTTCTAAACCGATACCTTGTAAGCTTCTTACAGCAGCATCTCTTCCAGGTCCTGGACCTTTAACTTCTACTGAGATTGTTCTTACTCCGTTATCCATTGCACCTTTACCTGCTGCCTCTGCAATCATTTGAGCAGCATATGGTGTTGATTTTTTGCTTCCTTTGAACCCTAAAGCTCCAGCACTTGATCAAGATAATACATTACCTTGTTCGTCAGAAACAGTTACAATTGTATTATTGAAAGTTGAGTGAATGTGAGCTATACCTTTAGCAATATTCTTTTTAACTTTTTTACGGTTATTATTTTGTTTTGGGTTTGCCATTTTTAAACTCTCCTAACTATTTTTTCTTGTTAGCTACAGTTTTTCTTGGACCTTTTCTTGTACGTGCATTCTGTTTTGTAGATTGTCCACGCACAGGTAGTCCTTTTCTGTGTCTCATTCCTCTGTAACTTCCAATTTCCATTAAACGCTTAATGTTTAATGCTGTTTCTCTTCTTAAATCTCCCTCAGTTTTAAATTTTGCAATTTCTTGAGAGATTGTTTTGATGTTATCTTCTGATAAATCTTTAACTCTGATATCTTCGCTAACTTTTGCAGCCTCTAGGATTTTTTGTGATGTTGATAAACCAATACCATAAATGTAAGTTAGAGCGATAACTACTCTTTTTTCATTAGGTATTTCTACCCCATTTATACGAGCCATTATTCATTTCCTTTCTAAATAAAATTAAAATATCTATTTAAATTTATTAATTAACCTTGACGTTGTTTATGTTTTGGTTGTTCACAAATAATCATTACACGGCCTTTACGTCTAATTACACGACATTTATCGCAAATTTTTTTGACAGATGATCTAACTTTCATCTTTCTAACCTCCTGATTTTTGTAATTTTAATTTTTTTGTTTTTTGATACATTAATTACCTATTTACCATTTTTAAAACGGTATGTAATTCTTCCACGTGTTGGGTCATAAGGTGATATTGCAACAGTGACTTTGTCACCTGGTAAGATGCGTATGTAATTCATGCGGATTTTACCAGATACGTGGGCGTCGATAACTATTTCATTTTCTAATTTCACCTTAAATGTAGCATTTGGTAACACTTCTAAAACGATACCATCAACTTCTAAATAATCTTCTTTTGCCATTATTTATTCGCCTCCTAGTGGTTTGAACAATGTTAAAATTTCGGGTTCACCTTCAGTGACCAAAATTGTGTGTTCGAAGTGAGCTGTCATGCTACCATCAGCTGATGACACTGTTCAGTCATCATCTCCTACTACGGTTTTATTTGTACCAATTTGAACCATTGGTTCGATACAAATTGTCATTCCTGGAATTAAACGCATTCCTGTATCTTTAATTCCCACATTAGGAACAAAAGGATCTTCGTGCATTTCCAAGCCAATTCCGTGTCCAGAGTAATCTGTTGGCAATTGAAAACCATGTTCTTCAACAAAATTTTGAACAGTAGAAGAAATAGTTCCGATGCGCACACCGGCTCTTACCTGTTCAATTGCCAGATATAGTGATTGTTCAGTCACTTCTAATAGTTTATCATAATTTTTATCAATTGATTCACCACAAATTACACTAAATGCACTATCAGCATGATAGCCTTCATAAACACAACCTGTATCAATTGAAACAATGTCACCTTTTTGTAAGATTCTGTCTTGAGGAATCCCATGAATTAATTGTTCATTAATTGAAATACAAATGTGTGCAGGATAACCATAGTATCCTTTAAAGTTACTTGTACAATTGTGTTTTGTAATAAAATCAATAAAAAATTTATCTAAATCCAAACAATTAATTCCTGGTTTAATCATTTGTTTTAAATTGTAAATTGCTTCTCCTAGAACTTGTCCAGCAATTCTCATTTTTTCAATTTGTTGTGAATTTTTAATTGTAATTGCCATTATTGATTTAAAGCTTCTACTAATAATTCATACAATTGTTCAACACTTTTATTTGTTGCATCAACTTTTGTCAATTTTGCTTGATAAAAGTCAATTAAAGGTGCTGTTTGAGTATTGTAAACTTCTAATCTTGTTTTGATTTTATCTTCTTGATCATCAGGTCTTGTAATTAAGTCTCCTCCATCAAAGTCACAAACGCCTTCTTTTAAAGGTTTTCTATTAACTTTGTGATAACTTCTTTTACAAATTTGACATATTAATCTTCCAGTTAGTCTTTCCATTAACACTGAATTGTCAATTTCAAAATAAATTACTTTATCAATAGTTTGTCCCAAATTGCTTAGCATTTTGTCTAATTCTACTGATTGATCAACTGTTCTTGGATAACCATCAAAAATAAGATTATCGTGAGTTTGTTCTAGGTAAGCTTCTACCATTTTATTGGTAATTTCATCAGGTACATAAAGCCCTTGATTCATAAAAGTTTGAGCTTCCATTCCTAAAGCAGTATTATTTGCAATGTTATTTCGAAATAAATCTCCTGTTGAAAGTTGAATGAAACCTTTTTTTTCACATAATAATTCAGATTGAGTTCCTTTTCCACTACCAGGAGCTCCAAGTAAAATAATGTTCATTTTTAAATATTCCTCACATTATCAAATGTGTGAATTTGTGTCCACTTCATTTGAGAATTTCTCTTGTTTTTTATCAATAAATGATTGTTGAATTAATCTTCCTTTAATTTGTTGAACAGTTTGAATTGCAACAGAAATTAAAATGATTAATCCAGTTCCCCCAATTGCCAATGAACTTGGTAGACTTGTTAATTTACTGATTACATAAGGTAAAACAGCAATTCCAGCTAAAAAGACTGAACCAATAACACTTAGTCTATTAATTGTTCCTTGTAAGAACTTTTCAGTTTCTTTTCCTGGTTTAATTCCAGGAATAAATGTCCCTGATTTTTTAAAGTTTTCGGCAATTTTTTCTGGGTTAATTTGAACTTGTGCATATAGGAATGTAAACAATAATGTCATAACTCCATAAATTGATATTCCTCATCAAGTTCCAAATGATAGATAATTTTGTGTAAATGCATAGAATCCAGAACTTTCACCAACAATTTGTGCAATTGTAATTGGTGTTGAAATTATAGCTGAGGCAAAGATAACAGGAATAACTCCAGCATTATTTAATTTCAATGGTAAGTATGGGGTGTGTTCTTTGGTATCAACCAGTCCTGAACCGGTTTGTTGAATTGGCACTTTTCGTTCGGCCTCATTCATTAAGACAACTACAAAGATAACAAGGATAAAGGCAACAATATATATTAAGAATTTTAAGATTCCATCAAATAAAATTGTTGGGTCATCTCCCTCTTTAATTCAGAATTTAAATGTATTGACAAAGTTTTCTGGCATTGAAGAAACAATTCCAGTGAAAATAATAATTGAAACACCATTTCCAATTCCTTTAATTGTGATTTGATCAGCAATTCACAACATTAAGAAAGTTCCTGCCAACATAACTGTTGGAATTAAGATGTAATAGAACCATGCAGGTCCAGTTCCTTCAGCACTGCTTCCTCATTTTGCAGTAATTAATCCCCCACTAGTTAAAGTAAAGATTGTTGCAATTGATTGCATTAAAGCAAATGGAATAGTTAATACTTTTGTCAAACGATCAAGTTTTCTTCTTCCTCGTTCTCCAGATTTACTTCATCTTGTTAAAACAGGAATAACATCAGTTGAAAGCAATTGAACAATAATTGAAGCTGTAATATAAGGAGAAACTCCTAATGCTAAAATTGAAAATTGTCCAATTGTTCCCCCTCCAAGAGTAGCCAATAATTGGAAAAATTCTTGATCACTTACTTGATTTTTGAATTCTGGATTCAATTGAATTCCTGGAACTGTTAATAAACTACCTGCTCTAATTAGAATAAGTACTATTAATGTAAAAACGATTCGTTTTACAAGGTCTTTATTTCTAATAAAGAAATTTCCACCTTTAGCGAATTCGTTTTTATCTTTAGTTTTAGAATGGGCTTTATTTGCTTTTTTAGTTTTAATAGCAGCCACCTAAATCACCTCTATAGTTCCCCCAGCTGCTTTAATAGCTTCTGAAGCACTGTTTGATACTTTGTTAACTTTTACGTTAACTGCCTTTGTTATTTTACCATTACCTAGTACTTTTACTAGACTTTTTTCTGATTTAATAACTTTTTTTTCGATTAATGTTTTGTGATTAACTTCTGTTAATCCTAATTGTTCAATTGTATCTAAATTTAAAATAGTAAATTCTTTTCTATTTAAACTTGTAAATCCAATTTTTGGCAATCTTCTAAATAGTGGAGTTTGTCCCCCTTCAAATCCAGGTCTAACTCCTCCCCCAGATCTAGAATTTTGTCCTTTATGTCCTCTAGTTGATGTTTTCCCTTTACCTGAAGCCATTCCACGTCCAACACGTGTAACTTCTTTTTTGCTTCCTGGTGTATATTTTAATTCATGTAATTTCATAAACTATTTATCCTTCCCTTAAGCTTTTGGTGCTTCAGCTTTCTTTTCAACTTGAGTTCCTCTTAATTTTGCAATTTGTTCTGCTGTTTGCATTTCTTTTAAACCTTCTAATGTAGCTCTAATCATATTGATTGGTGTATTTGATCCAAGTGATTTTGTATAAACATCTGAAATTCCAGCTAATTCGATAACAGCACGAGCAGGTCCCCCAGCAATAACACCAGTTCCTTTTTTTGCAGGTTTAATTAATACTTTACCTGACCCAAAATGTCCAATGATGTCGTGAGGAACAGTTGTTCCAGCTAATGGAACTCTAACCAATGATTTTCTTGCTTCTTTGATAGCTTTTTTAATAGCATCTGGAACTTCGTTTGCTTTTCCAGTACCTAAACCAACTCTACCTTTTTTATCTCCAATAACAACAACAGCTGCAAATCTAAATCTTCTTCCCCCTTTTGTAACTTTTGTAACACGATTAATTGTTACAACTTTTTCTTCAAAAGGATTGTCTTCTCTATTTCTGCCAAATCTATTGTTATCTCTTCTTGGACGATCTGAATTTGGTTTTCTATCGTTGTTGAAGTTTTTGTTATCTCTTGGTCCTGCTTGTTTTTCTGATTTTTCGTGTTTTACTGCTTCAGCTTTAACTTCAGCTGGAGCAACTACTTTTTTGTCTTCTGCCATTTTTTCTTAAATCTCCTTTAATTAGAATTTCATTCCGTTTTCTTTTGCAGCATCTGCAAAAGCTTTAACTTTTCCATGGAATAAATAACCACCACGATCGAATACTACATTTGATATTTTTTTAGCTTTAGCTTTTTCAGCTATATCTTTTGCAACAGCTTTTGCAGCTTCAATGTTACGTCCATTTTTTAATCCCATTTTGATAGATGATGATGACACTAATGTAACTCCAGTGATGTCATCAACAATTTGTGCATAGAAGTATGAGTTTGATTTAAATACGTTTAATCTTGGTCTTTCACTAGTTCCAGACACTTTAGATCTAACTCTATAGTGTCTTCTTTTTCTTGCTTCTGCTTTAGTGTACTTCATATTTATTTCTCCCTAGCAGCAACCTACTTACCAGCTGCTTTACCTTCTTTTCTAATGATTTTTTCATTTTTGTATTTAACCCCTTTACCTTTATATGGTTCAGGTCTTCTATATCCTCTAATGTTTGCAGCAACTTCTCCTACCAATTGTTTTGAGATTCCTGAAATTTTAATTTCAGTTGGTTTTGGAATTTCTACACTAATACCTTGAGGAATTGTATATTCCACAGGGTGAGAAAATCCTAATGATAAGTTGATTTTGTTTCCTGCTAATGCAGCACGATAACCAACCCCAACAATTTCAAGTTCTTTTACAAATCCTTCACTAACTCCAGTTAGCATTCCTTGTAATAATGAATTTGTTGTTCCGTGTAATTGTTTTGTATGTTTTTGTTCATTTTTTCTTACAGTTGAAAGTTGTGCACCTTCAACTTTAATTTCGATTAATGGAGAAAAAGTTTGAGTTAATTCTCCTTTTGATCCTTTAATAGTTACAACATTGTTTGTTTCAACTTTTACTTCTACACCTGCTGGAATTGTTAATATTCTGTTTCCTATACGTGACATATACTAAACCCTCCTATTATCAAACAAATGCAAGAACTTCTCCACCAGCGTTTTGTTGGCGAGCTTCTTTATCTGTCATAATTCCGTGTGAAGTTGAAACAATAGCGATTCCTAATCCGTTAAGAACTTGTGGGATTTCTGTTGCATGTGAGTAAACTCTTAATCCTGGTTTTGAAATTCTTTTTAAGCCTTTAATAACTCTTGTTTTCCCTCTGTATTTTAAGCTGATTGTGATGTCTTTTTTAAAGTCGTCAGCTACTTTGAAGTCTTCAATGAATCCTTCTTTTTTTAATATGTTTGCAATTTCTAATTTTACTTTGCTTCCTGGAATAACCACTTCTTTGTGGAATCTTTGGTTTGCATTTCTAATTCTTGTAAGCATATCTGCAATAACGTCTGTTGTCATATTTATCTATTTCCTTTCACTATCATGATGCTTTTTTAATACCAGGGATTTGTCCTTTGTATGCTAGATCTCTAAAGCATACACGGCATAAATTGAATTTTCTTAAAACTGAATGAGGTCTACCACAATTTCCACAACGTGTGTATTCTCTTACTTTGAATTTTTGAACTTTAGCTTGTTTTACTTTTAATGATTTTTTTGCCATTATTCTTTTTCTCCCTACTTAACGAAAGGCATTCCAATTTTTTGAATTAATGAGAATGCATCGTCCTTGTTGTTTGCTGTTGTAACGATTGTTATATCCATCCCACGAACTTTTTTTACTTTATCATAATCAATTTCTGGGAAGATGATTTGTTCTTTAATACCTAATGTATAGTTTCCTTGTTTATCAAAACTTGTTTTTGATACTCCTCTAAAGTCACGTACACGTGGTAACGCAACTGAGATTAATCTATCAAGGAATTCATACATTCTTTTTCCTCTTAATGTTACTTTTGCACCAATTGGCATACCTTCACGTAATTTAAATGCAGCCAATGATTTTTTTGCTTTAGTAACTAATGGTTTTTGACCTGTGATTAATGTCAGTTCTGCAACTGCATCATCAAGTCTTTTTGAATCTTGAACAGCGTCCCCGATTCCTTGGTTGATAACAATTTTTGTGATTTTTGGAACTTGCATTACTGATTTGTATTGTTTTTCTTTAAACAATTCAGGAACAATTTTATCTTTGTAAAGTTTTTCTAAACGATTAACGCTTGCTTTTGCCATAATTTCTTATTGCTCCTTCTATTTTAGTTCTGCTTTTGATTTTTTAGCAATTCTAACTTTGTTTCCATCAGTAATTTTGTATCCAATTCTTGACCCATTTTCTTTATTTTTTGGATCTTGAATTGCTACATTTGAAATATCAACTGAAACTGGAATCATTCTAATTCCACCTTCTTGATCTGTTTGACTTGGTTTGAAGTGTTTAGTTCCAGTAATTCCTTCAACTCAAACTCTTTTTTTATCTTTTGATAATTTAGTAACTGGTCCAACAGTTCCTTTATGATTTCCAGAAATAACTTTTACAACGTCACCTTTTAAAATTTTTGATTTATTCATAAAACTTCGTGCGCCTCCTATAATACTTCTGGAGCTAATGATGCGATTTTTGCAAATCCTGCATCCTTAACTTCTCTTGCAATTGGACCAAAGATACGTGTCCCTCTTGGAGACTTATCTTCTTTAATAATAACAGCTGCATTTTCTGAGAACTTAATGTATGTTCCATCAGCTCTTCTTAAACCTCTAACTGTTCTAACAATAACCGCTTTAATAACTTGACCTTTTTTAACAGCTCCACCTGGTGCTGCTGATTTAACTGTCGCTACAACTATGTCTCCAATATTTGTGAATTTTCTTACACTTCCACCTAAGTTTCTAATAACTAAAATTTCTTTAGCTCCAGAATTATCTGCAACTTTTAGTCTTGATTCATTTTGTATCATGATCTATTACCTCTTAACTTGCGAAAAATTAAATAACTGATTTTTCAACAATTCTTACAAGTCTAAAGTTTTTAGTTTTACTTAAAGGACGTGTTTCCATAATTTCAACTTTGTCTCCCATTGCTGCTTGACCGTTTTCATCATGTGCTTTGTATTTTTTAGAATACTTAACACGTTTTTTATAAACTGGGTGGTTTTTGTAAGTTTCAACTAATACAGTGATAGTTTTGTCCATTTTGTCAGAAACAACTCTACCAACGTATGTTTTTCTTAAATTTCTATCCATAATTATTTAGCTCCTTTAGTTGTAGTTTTTTTAGCTGCGGCTTTTTTGTTAGCTTCTTCAATTTGTTTTTTTGCTTCTTCAGCATTTGAACCAAAAACATAAGTTTTTGCTTCTTTAGGTTTTTTTGCTAATTTTAAATCAATACCTTCAATGTCTTCACCTTTTACAGCGCTAACTTTAACAGATTTTGCTTTAACTTCTCCAAGAGCAGCTTTACCTTTTCCAGTACCTTTAGCTTCACCAGTTTCTAGGTGAGGTACTTCTACTTCAGCTTTTACTTCAGGTTTTTTAACTTGTGCAGTTGTTTTTCCTTTAGCAACTGGAGTTGTTGTTTCCACTTTTGGTTTTGCAGGCGCTTTAGCTGCAGGTTTTGGTGCAGCTGGTTTTGCTTCTGCTTTTTCAACTGCTGGTTTAGCAGCTGTTGATTTTTTAGCAGCAGGCGCTTTAGCTGCAGGTTTAACTTCAGCTTTTACTTCTTCTGCTGGTTTTGCTTCTGCTTTTGGTGCAGCAACTTTTTTAGCAGCAGGCGCTTTAGCTTCAACTGGTGCTTCTACTTCAACTACATCATTTGATGTATCTTCCATAGCTGCAGCCATTGCAGCATTCATTGCGTCTTCATCAATGTTTGCTCCTGCTCCAAATTGTTCTGATTGTAATTGTTCAATCATTTCTCTTTGTTTTTGACGTACTTCTTTTCCAGCTTTTTCAGCATTTTCAACAGCTGCTGCATAATTTGCTTTAACTGTTTTATTAATGTCTTCTCCAGCTAGTTTTCTTTCTGTCAAGATTGTTTGGATACGTGCAATATTTCTTTTAAGTTCAACAATTCTGTGAGTTTGTTCTAAACTTCCAACTGCTGATTGGAATTTTAATGCGAATAGCTCAGCTCTGTGATCTTCATTTTGCTTAATCAATTCTTCAACTGATTTAGATCTTAATTCAATTTTTAGTTCTACAGCTTTCCCCATTATTCATCACCTCTTTTAATAATTTTGCAACGTACTGGTAATTTATGCATAGCAAGACGTAATGCTTCACGAGCAACTTCTTCACTAACACCAGCAATTTCAAACATAAATTGTCCAGTCTTAACTACTGCTACTCATTCTTCTGGTGATCCTTTTCCAGATCCCATACGTACCTCTAAAGGCTTTTTAGTCTTTGCCATATGTGGGAAGATTCTGATTCAAACTTTTCCAAAACGTTTCATATAACGAGTCATAGCGATACGAGCAGATTCAATTTGTCTTGAAGTAATTCAAGCTCCATCAAGTGACATTAATCCATATTCACCAAATGCGATAAATTTTCCACCCTTAGCTTTTCCTTCATAACTCACTCTGTGAGGACGACGGAATTTAACTCTTTTAGGCATTAACATAATTATTTAGCCCCCTTTGTTGTTCTTTCAACTTTTTTATCTGCTATAACTTTGTTTTGGTTTTGTTGTTGTCCAGGTCTTCCTAAGATTTCACCGTGGTTAATTCAAACTTTAACCCCGATTTGTCCATAAGTTGTTCTTGCTTCATATAAAGCATAATCGATATCACTTCTTAAAGTTGATAATGGCACTGAACCTTCTAAGTATCCTTCAGTACGAGCCATTTCAACTCCTCCAAGTCTTCCTGAAACAGAAGTTTTAATTCCTTTTGCTCCAGCTTTTAGTGCTTTTCTAATTGCTAACTTTTGCACTGTTCTAAAGCTAGCACGGTTTGTAATTTGATCTCCAATAAATTGAGCAACTAATCTTGCATCAACATCTGGATTTTTGATTTCAATAACATTAACTTTTACTGCTGCATTTTTATCTTTAATAGTTTTTTTAACAGTTAAAGCAATATTTTCAACGTTTTTTCCTTCTTGTCCAAGAACAATAGCAGGTCTTGCAGAACGAATAATTAAGATGATTTCTTTTTTAGTTCTTTCGATTTCAACTTTTGAAACAGCTGCATTTTTTAATAATTTTAAAACTGCTTTTCTAACTTTGATATCTTGGTGTAATCATTTAACATATTCACCTTTTTCTGCGTATCATCTATTGTCTCATGTTCTAATAACACCAATACGTAACGCATTAGGAGATACTTTTTGTCCCATATTCTACAATTCCCTTCCTATTTCTTATCATCACTTACAATGATTGTAATGTGACTTGTTCTTTTTAAAATTTCATATGCTCTACCATGAGCTCTTGGTCTAAAACGTTTTAATGTTGGTCCCTCGTTAACATAAATTGTTTTAACGATTAGTTGGTCAGCTTCCATACCATTGTTGTTAACTGCGTTAGCAACTGCTGAGTTTAATAATTTTAATACTGGTTCTGAAGATCTTTTGTCTTGGTTTTGAAGAATTGCAACTGCTTCTGCAATTTTTTTGTTTCTGATTGAGTCTGCTACTAGTCTAACTTTTCTTGGTGATATTCTAATCATTGTTAATTTTGCTTTTGCTTCCATATAGATTTAAAAACTCCTTTTAATGACTATTTTTTCTTTTTCTTGTCATCACCATGTCCACCAAACTTACGTGTTGGTGAAAATTCTCCTAGTTTGTGACCAACCATATCTTCTGTTACATAAACTGTTATAAATTCTTTTCCGTTGTAAACTCCAAATGTGTGACCTACGAAATTAGGGAAAATTGTTGATCTACGTGATCAAGTCTTGATTGTTTCTTTTTTCTCTCCTAATGCTTCGACTTTTTTCATCAAATAGTCATCCACAAAAGGACCTTTTTTAAGTGATCTTGACATAAACTACTTCCTCCTATTTTTTATTTCTTCTTCTAACAATTAATTTATTAGAAGCTTTCTTCTTGTCACGAGTTTTAACCCCAAGAGCTTTTTTACCTCATGGTGTTAATGGCGCTTTACGCCCAATTGGAGCACGACCTTCTCCCCCTCCGTGTGGGTGATCAATCGGGTTCATTACTGAACCTCTAACTGTTGGTCTAATTCCTCTTCAACGGTTTCTTCCGGCTTTACCTCAGTTTACTAAACTATATTCTTCATTTCCAACTTCACCGATTGTTGCATAACATTCAGCTAATACTTTTCTTACTTCTCCAGATCCTAAACGTAAAGTAACGTATTTTCCATCATCATCTTTACCTAAGATTTGTACTGAACTCCCTGCACTACGTGCGATTTGTCCACCTTTTCCTGGTCTTAATTCAACATTGTGAACTAATGTTCCTTCAGGAATATTTTTTAGAGGTGCTGCATTACCTGTTTTAATGTCAGCATTTGCAGAAGCAATAACTTCTTGCCCTACTTGCATTCCTTTTGCAAATAGGATGTATCTTTTTTCTCCATCGATATAATTTACTAAACAAATAAATGCATTTCTATTTGGATCGTATTCAATAGTTGCAATTTTTCCAACTATGTCTAATTTATTTCTTTTGAAGTCAATGATACGATATTTTCTTTTGTGCCCCCCACCTTTGTGGCGAGTAGTAATTTGACCTTGATTATTTCTTCCAGCCTTTTCATTAAGTTTTGCAACTAATGATTGTTCAGGCTTTGAAGTTGTAAGGATACTATAATCTAAGCTTGTCATATTTCTGCGACCGTTTGTCGTAGGCTTATATTTCTTGATTGGCATAATTATCCTCCTTGTATCGCCTAATCTTTTCTCTAACTTACACTAATATGTGCTTTTTAGCACTTTTCTATAAGTCTGATAAGATATCTAATGTTTCACCGTCTTTTAATACGATGATTGCTTTTTTAAATGAGTTTGTTTTTCCCATGAATTTTCCCATTCTTTTGTCTTTTCCGTCATAATTCATTGTTCTAACGTCTTTAACTTTTGCTTGGAAAATTTCTTCAAATGTTTTTTTGATTTGTGTTTTATTTGCTTTTTTATCAACGATAAAAGTGTATGCTCCATTTTGTTGACCTAAATATGTTTTTTCAGTTAACAATGGCTTTTTAATAACTTCTGTTAAATGCATTATGCATACACCTCCTCAATACGATTTACAGCTTCTTCTGTAACAACTAATTTAGTTGCGTTTAATAAATCAAAAATGTTCATTTTTTGGAAATCTAATGTTTTAACTCCAGGAATGTTTCCTGCAGATTTTACAACAACTTCTTCGTGATCTCTTGTCACAATTAAAGTTTTTTGATTATCAATTTTAACATTTTTCATAACACTCAACATTTCTTTTGTTGATGGTTTTGAGAATGCGAATTTGTCTAAGATTACTAAGTTAGCTTCTTTTGCTTTGATGCTCAATGCACTTCTAATAGCCAATTGTCTAACTTTTCTATTAACTGCTTTTTTGTAGTTAATGTTTGGAGTTGGTCCAAATGCAACCCCTCCACCTCTTCATTGTGGAGCTCTAATAGATCCTTGACGGGCACGTCCTGTACCTTTTTGTCTTCAAGGTTTTCTACCTCCACCTCTTACTTCAGCTCTAGTTTTTGTTTTTCTTGTTCCTTGTCTTAATGCTGCTTGTTGAGAAACGACTGTATCATAAATTGCTTGTTGGTGTGGTTCAATTCCTCAAACTTTATCGCTTAGAGTAATTTCTTTTACTGATCCACCTTTAACATCTAACACTTGTGCTTTCATGTTAATTTACCTCCAATTATTCTGCAGCTGCTTCAGCAACTGGTGCTTCTTGCACTGGAGCTGCTGGCGCTGATTTTTCAACTTTTGCTGCGTTTCTTACTAATAATGATGCTGCATCTGTAGATTTGATTCCTTTAGCATTTTGCTTAATTACTACAAATCCTTTTCTTGGACCAGGAACTGATCCTTTAACTAAAACTAAATTTCTTTCGCTATCAATTTTAATGATTTCTAAGTTTTGAATTGTTACTTGCTCGTGTCCCATGTGACCAGCCATTTTTTTTGATTTAAAGATTCTATTAATGATTGCTCCCATAGAACCAATTCCTCTGTGGTAACCTGACCCGTGACCCATTGGTCCTCTTGAATAGTTGTGGCGTTTAATTGCACCAGCGAATCCTTTACCTTTTGATATACCTGTTACGTCGACAAATTCACCAGCATTGAATACGTCGGCTGCATTAAATTCTGCACCAATTTCGTATCCATCCATATCTCTGATTTCTTTAACGAAGCGCTTAGGTTCTGAGTTAGCTTTTTTAAAGTTTCCCATTTCTGGTTTGTTAATTAAGTTAGCTCTTTTATTGATTGTCCCAATTTTTAAAGCGCTGTATCCATCTGTTTCAACTGTTTTAACTTGTAAAACTTTGTTTGATTCTACTGCAATAACAGTTACAGGGATAAGTTTTCCACTTTCACTAAAAATTTGAGTCATCTCTAACTTACGTCCTAAGATTCCTTTCATGTGATATTTCCTCCTGAGTTTTTCTTGATAATCATGTATATCTTGTTAGATTTCTATAATTTGATTTCGATATTAACACCTGATGGCAATTGTACTCTTGTTAAAGTATCCATTGTTTTAGGTGTTGGTTCAACGATTTCAAGTATTCTTTTGTGTGTTCTCATTTCGAACTGCTCTCTACTATCTTTGTATTTGTGAGTAGCTCTTAAAATAGTAATAATTTGCTTTTCTGTTGGTAATGGAATAGGTCCACGAACTTTTGCTCCTGTTGACTCAGCTGCTTCAATGATTTTAGCAATTGATTGGTCAACAATAACGTGATCGTAACCCTTTAATTTAATTTTAATTTTTTGTTGAGCCATTTGGTCCTCCTTACACATTGACAACCCTTTTGTGTGTGTTGTCTTTTTGAACACAAAATATACATGCTTTTCAATTATTACATAAAAAAACTCACAATACAAGAAATAATGTGAGTTTTTTAATTATTTTGAATATAACTTTTATATCTTTCTTTAAAAGAATCATATTTCTCTGTTTGTAAGATTTTAACAATTCTTTTAGTATCATAGTCCACTAAATAGACAATTTTTTTACCATTTTTATCTCCAACGTTTAACTCAAAAGGTATATTTTTTCTTCTTTTTCAACTTATGATTGCTTTATAAACTGTTTTTTCAATCACAAATCATGCCATTATAAAATATAAAATTGAAATTATTATTGAAAACATTGTATCTGTTACAAAATGTCAACGCATAATTACTGTTGCAAAATTCATTAAAATTGCATTTAAAACCAATAAATAGAGTGCAGTGGCTTTTGGACCTGTGATGTTGCGATTTTTATTAGGATTTATAAATAACATCATAATTGATGTTGTGCAAAATGATGAAACAACATGTCCTGAAGGAAATGAATAATCAAAGAAATGACCTGGATTATAGGAATTTTCATCTCTCATTAAGAAATTATTTACTCTTCACCAAGGTCAATCTCCATCCATATTTGCAGTTCAACTATTTGTTAACACATCATAATCGCCAAATCTTTGACCTGAAGCTAAATAATGATTTTGCATTTCTGGAGATAACTTACTATATAGATCTCCAAAGATAATATTGAAATAATATGGGCGACCCATAAAAATTTTCATTAAAATAACAGTTAAATAAACTGTGGCAAAATATAAGATTCCTTTTAAAGCATCAACTCAATATCCTTGATAAAAAAAGTCTTTTTTCTTTTCTAATTTAGTTCCTATATATCATGTTCCCCAAAATAATATTGGGTATTGATACAACATTGATATTATTTGACCTACAATTTTATATTTATATGAATCAATTAATTCATTATCGATACCAATTCCAAATCCTTTATCTTTATAAAACATACTAACTAGTTGGTATAGATTATATGAAAATCAAATAATACAAAATCCAATAAAAATAGTTCAAACAGGTCATTTATGATTGGCATATCATGAGCCAGATTTATAAACTTTATAATAGTTATGGTGATAAATTATTAAAATCATTACGAAGAAAGCCAATACCATTATCAAATCAGTATTTCCACTACGACTATAAAATTGCGTTACATACTTTAGTCATTCATAATTTAAACCTTTTTCAAAAAATTGTGATGCTTTTAATTCCATTGCTCATGGACTACATATTACAAATCCAATAAAGGCAAATGCAAATAAAATTAAACATGGAATAAATAGAAAAACTAAATTTGTTCTTTTAGTTTGTAACATTATTTAATCCTTGTTTTCTACAAATAAAATATCCACCAACAAAATAAACACTATTAACTGCACTAAAACCAAAAATGCATGCAAGTCATTGTGTGATTGGAGTTAATCCTGGAAGATTAACCCTTTTATTTGCACTTGTTAAATCTAATATGTCATATGGATAATGTCCTGTTGAACTCATATCTCCAAAAAAAGGAAATGACCCAACAGCTTGACAAATTAAACCTGTAATTGTGAAAAACACTAAATATCCTGTTACTACAGATATAGTAGATGCTCACATTAATACAATATTTTTATTATTTGTTGTTACATTTATTTTTTTATAAAAAGCAAAAAAATAAATTAACATTGCTATTTGAGGTATTGAATGCTCTGTCAATCAACTAATATAGTTGTATCATTTCATAAATTTAGTAGCCCCAGTTACAGTTAATGACATATTATAAAATAATGTAATTCAAAATGTTCCACATAAAATAATTAATGCATATTTATAATTATCAAATTTTCCTGTACCTTCAGCTTTATGATTTTTAATTGAATAAATTCAAAATACACTTGTTGCTAAGTTAATAATTGTTGTAAAAGTTAAAAAATTTCTACAAAATAAAAACAACATCTGTTGTGCTAAATTTCAACTAAGTAATTTTTCATAAAAATTTTCTTCAAATTTTTCTGCTTTATTCCCGACTGCAATTGTTCAAAAACTTTCTGGATCAGATAGTAAATCAATACTTTGACCTAGTAAAAACACAAATATTCCAATCAAAGGAACAATAGCAAAAAAATACTTTGCTATAATACTTCAATTTTTCATTATTAATCCCCTTATAGAGAAATTCTAATTAAAAAAAAAAAAAAAAAGCAAGATTTACTGGCTTTAAATTAATCAAAAAACTTATCAAAGTAATTTATATACAAAAAAACTTTATTATTTTTCTTGAAAAATATCATAAGTTTTTATACTCCCCCATAGTTTTAAGTTATATATAGCATTTGTCAATTTATTAATTCAAAAATTATTGATACATGAAAAAACAAATACAGAAGAAAAAATAATCACTGAATAAGTTATTCATTTAATTTCATAATTAAAGTCTTGCCATAGTTGTAAGTTATTATTAACTATTAATTCAAAAATATAATGAAATAAATATATCATTAATGACTGTGAAGAAATATAATTAATAATTTTGTTATTGTACTCTTTAATTGAAATTACAAATAAAAATAAGCTAATACTAAATATAGCTGTTGATCATCCCAAAATTGCATCACCAAATTTAACTTCATTATAACTATTTCATATAGCAGAAAAGCCAAAACAACCTAATGCTATTAATAAAGAAAATACTATATTTCAGATTGATTTATAATTAATATATAAACTAATGAAGGCACCCATAATATAAAGTAAAATGAAATAAATCAAATTATCAATAGTGAAGCCAACCCCAAATTTATAATTATTAGATAGTGCTAATAAAATAAATAAAGATATTGTTATAAAAAATAAATATCATTTTTTTACTATAACTATTAATTTATTTAAGACAGGCGATAATATTAAAATTATTAAATAACAATAAAAATATCATCAATCTCTACCACCAGAAAAAAAGCGTAAAATATTGTAATCAATATCTAAAATTATCACTGTTGGTGCTATTAATATTCAATTAATTAAATAAACTATTGCAAGATATATTAAATTTTTTAGTAATTTTGGTTGAGATTTAATACCAAAAAATCCAGAAATTAACATAAATATAGTGACGGGTGAATTTAAAAGTATTGCAAATACATTGTATAAATTACCCGTATAATTACTTCTAAATACATTATACTGATGAAAAATAACTATTATAAAACATAATATAATTCTTAAAAACTCAATATTACTATTCCTATTTACCTTCATAATGTATTCCTTAATTTACTAATTCTAATAAAAAAAAAAAAAAAGCAATGTAGAAAAAGAGAATTATAATAAGCAGAAATCTATTGTTAATATTTTTTTATAATCTTTCATGCAAACATAATTAAATAGATTGTTCCAATAAAAAAAGGTTCCTTTGAAGGAACCTAATTTTTTGATATAAATAACTTTTTAATATCATTGTTTTTAAATTTAGGCATTATACCTATCTTACTATTTTCATTTAAATCTATATTATGTAAAAAATATCTATTTTGAGTTGTTTCACCAATTCTATATCATTTTTCATTATAGAAAATATAAATTTCATAGTAATCAATTGCAGAACTACCATTTACTTCTCATGAAAATCTTAAATTTGTATTATAAGAGCCTTTTCTTTTTATTGTAAAATCAGAACTAAAGGCTGTGATATCAAAATCAACATCTTCTTCTTTATATTTATTACTATTATTTTTAATTGCAAATTCTCCAATATTAAATTTGAAGTTATTTTCACCAATAGAATTATCAATTTGCAGTCCTATTTTAGAAATACGATTATTAGCATTTATATTTTCTAATTCATTTGCATTAGCGCTTATTCTAACTCAATTATCTGCAAGTTCTTTTGTTTTAGAATCTAAAACTTTAACGTCCCCATTTTGAGTAGTAACCATTATTTTAGTTTGTTCGGCAATGTTATTTGTATCACTACTTTTAACAACAAAACTAATGTCATAATTATTTTCTTGAAGGTTAGCACCCATTAAATTTAATTTATAAGTGCCTTGCTCTCAAATACCTTCTTTGACCTTTCCTTCATTTTTATTAAAATCATATCCATTTCCAATTGATAAAGAATTTCCTTTTTTATAAACATCATAATAATCATAATAAACATTTAATTGTCCATTATCTGTTATTTTACTTCTGTATTCAATTCCATCATTAGTTAAAGTCTTAATACTATTTTGACTTACTGTATCTTTTGAGAAATCTCATTGAAATGTTGGTGCCACATCACTAATCCTTGCATTTGATCATGGATAATTTTTAAATGAAGATTCTATTTGCCCTTCTTCATTTCTTGAGACAAATTGTGTTCCAACTCCAGTTGAAAAATTTGTTGTTAATTCATCAAAATCAACTTTTTGCTCATTTCAACTATTTTCATCAAGAGAAGTATCAGTAATAACTGTCATTTCTTTAAATAAATTACCAATACCATAGCTGTAATCATACTTTCCACTTTCTTTATTAAAAATATATTGTGGATTTTTTTCAAAATCAATTTGATTATTTGGTTTTAAAGATTGTAAATCTATTCTAGGATCAAAAGCAATCACATCAAGTAAGCTAACATCATTGCTGTATGAATTATCTTTAAGAGTATTTCAAACAATATCTTCAAATTCTTTTTCATTTGTTTCTTCATTATAATTTTGTCAAAATTGCTCATAACCAGTATCACCATTTGATAAATAACCGTTATAGCCACTAAATTGATAAATACTATATTGATTTGAAATAATGTTTGCCTTTAATCAATTATTTATTGTTTTGTCTTTTGAACTAAATAACTTATTTTTTGATTCTAAATAATTGAAAATATCATTTGCATATCTATGTGTTGCTGAGTTACTATCATATGATGTTAGTGAATATGCAGGGTCTTCTGATAAATCAAATGACATTTCATAATTTTGATCTCCATAAACATTTTTTAGTTTATATAAATATTTTCGCAAATCATTATTACCAATACCTAAATTATTTTTTTCTTCATTAAACATTGCATAAATTCTATTTTTAAATGTTGGACCTAAATCAGCTTTTAAATCAAAAAATTGTTTTTCATATCCAGGATATTGTCTATTAAAGTCCATTTGAAATAAAGTATTATTTACTGAGTTTTCTCCAAACCCAGTAGTTGTTCCATCAATTGCTTTTAATGTAGTTGTGGGATCTCCCCCTAAAGAACCACTTAAATCAACTGAATTTCTATTTTTATAATAAATAATATTCAACGATTTATTTTGTTCTTTTTTAATTTCAGTAGCTTTTTTATTAAATTGATTAATTATTTTATACATATCTTCTTGATTAATAACAGAACCATTTGGTCCTCCACCATTAGCTTCATCATTAATAAATCATCCATCAAAATTAAATTTTAAACATTGTTCTATTAAAACATCCACAATTTTAAAATTTCCTTCTGCATCTAACTCAAACATTGTTTTTAATTTTTCTTTTGTAACATCTTCTCATCCAGATAAATATAACAGACCGTATGATGGAATACCATTCTTATGTAATTGCTCTGTTAAATCAGCATGTGGAGGCGACATTCAACCTAAATTTGAATATGTACTTCCTCAACCAACTAAATTATGAATATATGAAAATGAAGCTGGTACTGCATTATACGGTTTTTTTGAACCAACAATTGAACTATTTGAATTTGGTTTATTTTGTAAGCGATTATAAAAAACTTGTCCTTGTTGATCTGAAGTACTTGATCTAGCAACAAAATTTCTGTTTTTTAAATCAGTTGTTGCAACATTATATTCAGAATCTAAATCATTATTATTTCAATCTAGAACAGAATTGATATACTCATATCTTCTAGAAGCTGAAGAAATACCATAATCTGATCACATATTCCCATTTGGTCTATAAGTTTTTACAATTGGTGCTCCAGTTACTCCTTGTTTTTTAATAGCATTTTTTGTTTTATATCCTGTTGAATAATTATCATAATTAAAAATATCATCAATATTTCCCGAATTAAATTGATTAATATTTATCATTTCTATATTTTTTAAATCATTTTCTTTTAATTGCATATCACTTGAATCAAAAATATATTCATAGCCATCACCAGATGGGTCATTGACCCAATCATAATCTGGTAAACTTGATAAATAAGGGCGAGAACTAACAGTTCCAATATTACATGAAATAACAGTTAGAGTTGAAGTGAGTACAATTGATTGTGCAAGGATTAATTTTAATAATTTTTTCATTTTTTTGCTCCTTTTTATAAACTATTCATTTTGATAAAAAATAATGATGAAAACATTGCTCCTGTCAATACAAAGTATTGAAGCATTGACATTGGTATTATTAATATTGGATTTGATGTTCCAAAAGTAAACGGAATGTCGATATAAGTACTGTAAATGATATATCGAATATTATTTAGATTTATACCCAAATTTACATATGATGAAAATAATAACCATTGAATACTCTTTATGGGATTAATGGTTCCTAACAAATTATAAACAGATATTCAAGCATTATTACTATTTAGGTTTGGATCAAAGACATCTGAAAAGACCATAAAATAAATAATTATAAATAAATTAATAGTTTGAATTAAAAGAATTTTTTTTAAAAGAAAACTAACAATAAAAGAAATTATAAAAACAAAAAAACTTAGAAATGTAATTATAAATAAAATTGCAATATATTGTTCAATATTTTGTAATAAGCTTATGGATTTTATAAAATTCTTATTAATTAAAAATAAATCAATAAAACTTCCCATTATAAACATTGAAATATAAGTAATAAAACAAAATACTAAAGATAAAATTCAAAGACCCAATATTACTTGTCATTTTTTAATTTCAAATATTTTAAATTGCTTAATTAATATGCTTTCTCTTCAATCTAATATAATTTTAGAAATGGGCATTAAAGTTGTAATTGGACCAATAATTGTTAAACCAAGAATAGCACATTTTTGAAAATTAGTAATTTTTGTAGTTCCAAAACTAGTCATTATTAGATATGAAAATGAAAATAATATAATTGGTAAAATAAATATAAATAAATAATTTGTAATAGATGAAAATGATGTTCTAAAAATAAATTTAATTAGTCTATTCATAAATTAATTACCTTTCCATTTAAATAACTTGATATCTAAATAATAGAAGATGGGAATAAGAACAATTGGTAAAATAAAACAGAAATATATAGAATTTATAAAAATCATTTTATTTTCTAAATTACCTTGAACAATTTGTTGAATCCCTCCTTCATAATCAATAAAAGCGAATGAATTTATTAATAAAGATAACCAACTAATATATTTGAAAACATTTATATATCCCAAACTAGTTATAACTTTACTTGAACTTGTTACAAATGAAGGAATTACTATATCTGAAAAAAGAATTATGCTTAAAAACAAAATTATATTTATTACTTTAGAAAGATTCTTTTTATTAATAAGGTCAATTACAAATAAAAAAATACTTACAGACAAAATTGTTAAAAATATATTTATTGTAAAATTCCAAATTCAGTTTCAATAGTATAAATTTCAAATATTATTGAATGCTTCTTGTTTAAAAACAATACATAGCATTCAAACAGCCAAAAAAGAAATAATCAAATTACAAATAGATAAAATAATTGTATTTACCACTATACCTAACATCAAATTTTTAGCATCAATATTTACCATTTTCATTCTTTGAAGTATTTGACTATACTTCATTTCAATTAAAATTATTGACATAAATAGGGAAGCAAATAGTGAAGTAATTAAGAATAATGACATTATTTGTGGTGGAAGTACCAAATATGTTGCATTATATCTTCCAAATAAAAAGATTACTGTAAATATAAGTATTACAGGAATAAAAATATTAAAAATTCATGTCCTTTCTTGCAAAAAAACGCTTCTAGCAATTAAAGTAAAAGTTTTATGGAAATTTTCTTTAAAAATACTAAAATTATTTTTCATTTTGATAAAAATCCATTAGCATCTTTCTTAAACTTCCATTTTTTTCTTTTATATTTTTAATTGAATCATCAAGAAAAACTTCACCTTTTTTTAACAAAATAACCCTGTCACACACTTGCTCAATTTCTTCTGGAATGTGTGATACGTTTATTATTGTAGCTCCTTTTATTTTTCTTCATTCATTAATAAAATTAACTATTTTAATTTGCATTTTTAAATCCAATCCAGTAATTAATTCATCTAGAATTAATAGTTCTGGATTTTTAACCATTGATAAAAGACAATTAAATCTTTGTTGTTGGCCTCCTGAACAATAAGAAATTTTTCTTTTAATTAAATCTCTTAATTCAAATACATCAATTAATTGATTTATGTACTCGTCATTTACTCAATTAGTTCCAACTAGAAAATTAAAAATATCTTTTATTTTTGTACCCGCTGGTCAATTACTTTTTTGAAATTGTAAACCAATATTTTTAGAGCTATTTTCTTGATCACTTCACTTTATGTTTCCCGCTGTAGGTTCAATTATTCCAGCAATAATTTCAACTAAAGTAGTTTTACCACATCCATTAGCCCCAACCAGTCCAATTGATTCACCTTTTTTCAGATTAAAACTAATATTTTTAAGAACTGGTGTATTTTTTTTATATTCTTTACATACATTTTTCACTTGTAATATCATTTTCTTTAATCCTTTCACATTGTTTACTGTCCAAAGTCAATAAAAGATTCCATACTTCAGAAATAAAATCATTAATCCTATTATCAAATTGTAAAATAGGATTAAAATCAAGCTTTTCTCTATTCGATAAATTATTTGTTGTATCTGCTAAATTTTCTTCAACTGGTACATTTAAAGGCATATTTTGGTCAATAGTTAGACTAACAGTTGTTTCAGAATCTTCCATCATTATAGTAAACATACTAAAAGCTGATTGAAATTTATATGCATAATATAATAAATCAGAACTTGTATCACCAGAATATTCACCATTTCTTAAAGAAGAAAAACCTTTTAATAAGTTAACTGGTTCTAAATTTTCTGGTTTATCTTTGATTTCTAACAAAAGAGTCATATAATTTCCAATTATTTCAGTATAAGCTAAAATAAAAGAAGTTAATGTTCATGAAAGTAAATTAATATTTTTAGCATATTCATAATTTAATCAAAGTCCTAATTTATAAATTAAGAAAGATTTATTATTTTCTGGATTATAATCAGCAATTTGAATTGCCAATTTTGTATTACCTCAAAAATTTGGTTTTGTAATAAGTGTTTCACCTGTTAAAGGATTATTGGCAATAAAGCTTAATTTAATCTCCTTACCATAATCAGTTTTTAAAATTTTATCTGTACCTTTGAAAAAAATATTATCAGTACCATTATTTATCAATCTATAAAATCTTATTTCTTCATTATTATCAATATAATCGTTTTTATCTAAATTTAAAAAATCAATTTTAATGCTTTCTTCATAGTTAACATATAAATTAAAACCATTTTGTTCCAATGCTGCCCAATTAGGAATTTCATAAGAATTAACTTCACCTAATTTAGTAACTTTTGGATAATAATGTGCAAATGGTTGCTGAGCAAAATAAACAGCATCTATTAATGTTGACTTTACATTAATAGGTTTTTTTAAATTAACATCTTGATCAATTTTTTCTTCATTTATAAGTTGGGCATAAAATTCATTATATTTTTTAATTCAATCATTTTGAATATTGGTTAAATATTTTTGCTTTAAAATACCCACTTCATTTTGCATAATTCTTGCAATTTCAATATTATCTGTATCTTCATAATTAATTCTTCTAAAATTTAATAATCTATCTATTTCATCTTTTCCAAAAATAGAACAAGATGTTGATAAAAATGTAGATATGGCAAGTATTAAACTTAGGGTCAAAAAAGTAATACCCCTTAAAAGTTTTTTAAACATTTTCTATTCCCCCGACTGAATATATTTAATTCTTATTTTAGCTCTTGTTATTATAATAAAAAAAAAAAAAAAATCAACTAAGGAAACTAAGGGTTGTATAAAATGTTGCTCTTATAGTTGTAAATTAAATACCTAAGTAAAATAAAAACTCCTATTCAGGAGTTAAATTATTATATGGATAATCTTTTTTCAATAATTTCTTTCAACCAAAAATTGGTGTGAAATCAGGATAAATTTTTAAGAATTCTTGTCTTGATTCTTTGTAATTATTTCCTTTAATTAAATTATTTTTAACACAATACATAAAGACATGTGAAGCACTTCTATTTACACCATAAATACAATGCATATAAACTTTTTTACCCATATCTAATGAGTTCTTCATTAATTGAAGAATTTTAGAAATAAATTCTTTATCTATATGTCTATACATTGGTCTATCTGGTAATGTTGCATATGTTGTAATCCCATCTTGATAAAAATTGAATTTATTAATTTTTTCTTTTTGTGGTTTAAAATGTTTTTTTGCTAATTCAATTGAGCAATTGATTATCATATCTTTATTTTCTGGAAGATTATGCATATCGCCTAACCAAAGATGATTAATAATCTCTGTTTTTGTTCTCTTAGTTATTCAAGAAAGAACACCCATCTATTATCCCCCTAATACTCAAACTATTATACAATACAATTATTGCATTTTTAAGAATTTTAGAATTATAGACTTTATCTCAAACATTAAATATTATAATAATTATTTAAAATCCATAGTTTTTTATTAATCATTCAATATACGTTGATTGTCCTGATAAATCATCTATTCATTTTTTGTTATTATCATAATAATTTAAATTTCATTTTTCATTTAAATATCGAATTTCTTTTTTAGAATCCTTATTTAAATTAAGAATATTTTCGATTTCTTCAAATTTTATATCTTTCTCTTTTAAACTATTAATTTTATTAACTGCATTTACACCATTAACCATATTTTGATATCTTAAACTATCAAGCATATTTTCACCATCTCCTGGATAAATATAAAATGAATCTCCTGGTTCTTTAGTAGGGTCCAATACATATCCATCAGATGATATATCATTTTTATAGCCATCAACTTGATATCTATCATATCCCTGTGCTCCTAATTTATTAGCAAATAACATTGACCAAAGCATTTCATATCCATTGCTAGTTAAATATGCAGCAGGTCAATTATTTCAAGAAGAATAAACATGCGTCATCTTATCCTTTTGTTCTCTATCTTTAAAGTAATTTGTTAAATCATCAATCTTTTTTGATTTAACAAAATTATAAATAAATTCTCTTTGTTGTAATGTTATTTCATCGTAAACATCTAATTCTTTTAAACTCTCATAATCAAAAGATTTAATATTAAATTGTCAACCACCATATAAATGATTTTTTCACAAACCTCTATATTGAGAGTCAATATCTTTAAATATATCAATTGATATATTATTTACTTCAGCAGAAAACTCATCAAATGAATAATATAATTGCATTCCTTCATAAATATTTTGATTTTCAATAACATGTTGTGATAAATCATCTCTTAACATTGGAATAAAAATTTCTAAAATGCTTTTACCATCTTTTGTGATTTTTCCAGCACTATCAACAAAAGGAGTATCAACAGACATTTGTATAGCCCTTTGTGAGGCTTGGTTTTTAATGAAAAAATTAAAAATCCCTGTTAATGTTCTAGAACCCATTGGAATATAAAGCTTTGTAATTCCATGTTCTCTTAGAAATTTAACATAAATATCTAAAATTTTAAAATCTAAAATTCATGAACCATAATTTTCTAAACTATCAGCCATTTTTTCAACTGATGAATAATCAATATAGTTAAGAATATTCTCATCCTCTGTTTCAAAAATATATTTAATAAAGTTTCCCAAACCAAAATTTGGAAGTGAAATACTTTCAAAATTAGATTTTTCGCTCATTTCTTGCATTTTTCTACCAATAATGTCATTTTTATTTATGTTTGTATCTTCATTTAGATATCTTGGTAAAGTTCTTGAAATATCATCAATAATTTCATGATCATAATCTCCAATTTTATTGATTACATTGTTAATTCTATTTACTTCTTCTTTTTTAGAATCTATTAATTTAAATTTAACATCTAAGTAATTTGCAACAGTACCTTGGCTTGTAACATAATTATACAAATTAGATTTTAATCAAACTCTTTTAACTTCCTTATCAAGATCTGTTACATCATAAACTACTGCATCTTGAGGCATATTTACATTTTTTTCTTTAATTAATTCTCTTAACTGATTAAAATTTTCAAAATCAATTGCATCCTCAATACTATATTCAATGGTTCTTACATTCATAACATCATTTAGATTTTTTAAAACATATTTTGCAGAAGAATTTGGAAATCACATCGCACTTGATCCAAATTCTGATACTTCTAATTTAAAATCTTGTGATATATTTATTTTCTTTGTAATATTAATTGTTTCTTGAATATCATTAACTTTATAGTAAATTTTAATATTAATATCTTCAGAACCATATAAGTCTTGTGATTTAAAATTTAATAAAATTGGTTGAAAATTATACTTCATATTACTAAGTTCATTAGAATTTGATACTTCATCAAATGTAATAAAATCACCTTTTTGTATCAAATCATTTCCCGCAGTTGTAACATTATTGGCCCTAATTGGATTTAAAATATGTGATGAAACTGTTGACAATTGATTTCCTATTATTTCAACTTTAATATCTGTTATATCCTCTTTATCGTTATTTTTAAATAAAATAACTTGCTCATTAAAAGAATCATTTTGTCATAAATTTACTTCTCTATTATAAATTTTAGTTCGCTTTACATTTTGTGCATCACCATAAAAACTTGTAATATCTTCTTCAATTTTGTAAGTTGCATAATTAAAAGCAGAATCACCAAAAAAATATGATAAACCACTTTCATCTAATAATTCACGTTTGTCTTCTTCTACTAATGGTCCACTTTGTCAACTTAAATTTTTTACGCTATGTAAATTACTTTTAGTATGACTTATAAGTAATACTATTGTAGGCACAACTACTGCAATACCTAACAGTGAACATAAAACAGAAGTTAGTATCACTTTTGATTTTTTCATAATTTTATTCCCTCTAAGTTAGATTTAAAAATAATAAGTATTTAGCTTTAAACTATTTTTCCTTGTGCAAAAGTAGTATTTCCCCCACCCTTGGCACTAAATTCTTTTGTGTTTTTAAATATTTCTATAGCACTAAATTTATCAGTTATATTTTGTGCAACGCTTACAATATAAACTTGCTTTTCTTTATTCACTATTTTTAAAACAAGATTTTTATGTGTATTTTGTAATTCATCTGAAAGTGCTTTCATTTCTTTCATTTCTAAATCACTTAAAATTAAAGTTAGATAATTAATATCCTCTTTCATTTCTGGGGCAATTGACTTGTATGGTGCAATTTTTTGACCAGTCATGATATCTTCAACTGATTTTTGATATAACTTAAATAAATTTTTTAATTCATTTACTTTAATCTTAATAATTGCTAAATTTTCTCTTGAAATTGCCATATTCATAATAGTATTTATTTCATTATCAATTTGTTCATTTGCAACAACATGTTTGAAAGTATTAAATTTATCAACTGCAGGTCTTATTTCTGCTTTTTGTTTTGCAAATTGCTCATTTAAAAATGAAGCAACTTCTTTATGACTAGTTACTGCATGATATCGATAAACTCCACTACCTTTTGATTCAATATTTGTAATAAAGAGATCTTCAAGATCTTTTGTATTTTCAATGTGAGTTCCTCCACAAAGTTCACATGAAAATTGGCCAAACTTAATTAATCTAACTAAATCACCATATTTATCTGTAAAAATAGCTAATGCATTGTGTACTTCAATTGCCTCTTCTAAGGTACAAAAGATAATTTCTCTTGGAACAGCTTTTTTAATTTCTCTTGCAACTACTGTATGAATTTGGTCAATTTCTTCTTGAGTTGGTAAGCGATTAAAAGTAATATCCAATCTTAAACCATCTTGATCATTGTAACTTCCACATTGTAAAGCAACGTCTCCTAAAACTTCACGAATTGCAGATTGCAAAATATGAGTTCCTGAATGATTTTTCATTGTATAAAATCTTTTATCTTGATTAATTTTGGCAAATACTTGATCATTCAAATTTAAAGTTCCATTAACTTGAACTTTGTGAATATGTTGCTTATTTGGGCCTGCTTGAACATCTAATACTTGATGATTATTACCATTTGAGTCAATTAAAACTCCATTGTCTGGTGCTTGACCACCTTTTTCAGCATAAAAAGGTGTTTTTTCTAAAGTTAAAAAGACAATTTTGTCTGTTGCTGACTTGATTTCTTGTTCATCAATAAACATGAAATTAACTTTTGTATCAATTTCTTCTTGTTCATAACCTACAAATTCACTTTCAACATTTAAACCTGTTAAAATTGCAGATTGCTTATTTCAAGCTTTATCATCTTTTCGAGAATTTCTAGCGACTTCTTTTGCTTGTTCTAATAATTGATTATATTTATCTATTTCAACTTCAACATTCATTTCTGTTGCGATTTCTGATGTTAATTCAATTGGAAAACCAAATGATTCAAATAATAATAAAGCATTTTTACCTGTCACTTTATTATCTTTTTTAATAATATTTTCTAAATGTTCATAACCTTTAGCTAAAGTTTGTAAAAAACGATTTTCTTCAATTTCAATAACTTCTTTAACTGTGTTTACTTTTTCTTTAATATAAGGATAAAACTCACTCATTGCAAAAATAACTGAATCTACAAGTTTATATAAAAACGCACTATTAATACCTAACTTTTTACCATAAACTCCACTTCTTCTAATTAAACGACGAATAATATATCCTCTATCTTTGTTACCAGGAAAAACTCCATCACTAATAGCAAATACTACAGCTCTAATATGATCGGCAATTACTTTAAAAGCAGTATTAATTTTAGTTTGTTCTTCACTTGGATTAAAATAATTTTCAATTGAATATTTATATTTACTATCACAAAGTTTTTCAACTTCACCAATTGTTGGTAAAAATAAATCAGTTTCAAAGTTAGTTGGTGCATCTTGAAAAATTGAAACCATTCTTTCTAATCCAGCACCCGTATCAATATTTTTTCTTGGCAATTCTGTATAATTATTGTTTCCATCATTATTAAATTGTGAAAAGACAATATTTCAAATTTCAATATATCTATCATTTTCAATATCTTCTTTCAATAATGTTGGACCAATATTTTCTGGATCTCATTGAATTCCTCTATCAAAAAAGATTTCAGTATTTGGACCACAAGGACCCTGTCCTACATCTCAAAAATTTGTTTCTCTAGTTCCTTTAAAAATATGATCTGGTGCTATTCCAATTTCCTTAGTTCAAATTTCATAAGCATCATTGTCTTCTTCAAAAACTGTAATATATAACAATTCTTTGTCCATATCAAATCATTTTGGTGAAGTTAGCAATTCTCATGCCATATGGATTGCTTCTTTTTTAAAATAATCTCCAATTGAAAAATTTCCTAACATCTCAAACATTGTTTGGTGACGTGCTGTTATTCCAACATTTTCAATATCATTTGTTCTAATTGATTTTTGAGAATTAGTCAATCTTGGAGATGGAGGATTCATTCTTCCATCAAAATATGGTTTTAAAGTTGCAACTCCAGAATTAATTCACAATAAACTTGGATCATCAACTGGTACAAGACTTACTGGTTCTAGAAAATAATGATCTTTTCATTTAAAAAAATCTAATCACATTTGTCTGATCTCATTTGAATTTAGCTTTTTCATTTGTTTTTCTCCTTAACAAAATTAACAAAATAATTTTAACATAATGTAAAAAAGTATGGTTTTTCTGTTGACAAAATAAAAAATAACCTCCCATTTGTAAACTATTTAAATATTTATACAAATATAAAGTTTTAACCTATAAATGTTTCTTGATTATTAATAATTAAAAATCTAAAGTATGTGCAACTTTAAACAGCGTTAGATTATTCCAAAATTATGCTTATAAAGTACTTTGCCTTTATATGGAAGTTCATTTTCAGATAAAATTTCATCTTGAATAAGCTATGTTAATTTAACCATGGCTGCTTATAATAAGTTTTCAAAATAGCTACTGGGCATTTGAATTTTATTATTACGGTCTCTAATAGAAATTACTACACTTTGATTTTTTGGAAAAATAGACCAATAATTTTTGATTAAGAAGTAAATATAATTACAAAATGATTTACTATACCATTTATTTAAATTCAAATAGTGGGTCATCTAAATAATAACCATCCATATAGTTTATATTTGACTTTATTATAGGATTTAAATTTTCAATTTTATCTGAAAAATACATAAAAACTTTTATATCATTTGTACGAGCCTCTTTTAATAATTTTTTTTGAAAGTCAGTACTTGGAACTGGTGAAACTATATATTCTACATTATTAAGTTTTAAAAATTCTATTGGTTTATTTACATCTCTAATAAAATTATAATTTGCCATAGAAGAAGAAGCATTTAAATTAGAAGATTCAATAATTGATTTTTCTGAGAATAATTCCATTTTAAGTCTTGATGGAAATTTAAATTCATCCATAACTCTTGACGGTTCATCAATTTTATCAGTTATCAAAACAGCATCGTCATGTAATTCAAATCATTTATTTATTTCAATAAAAGTTAAAGCTGTATATTGGTTCAGTATTTTATATGATCTAAATTCTTCAAGTGTTGGAATTTCATTAACTCCTTGATATTCAACCATTCATTTTCATTTATTTCAATCATGCGCTGCAACTAATTCATTATCTGATGTTTCTAAAATATCTAATTCAAAATATCTAATACCATTAGCATAAGAATAATCAAGTGATTCTAAGGAATTAGTATATTTATGCCCATCAATTTCACCACCAGCATGAGCTATTCTAATTAAATGTGTTGTATCTACATTTGGATTACAAGAAATAGCTAAGCTACTCAAAATTAATAAACATGTAGAAATAATTAAAAAATAAATTTTTTTTAAAAGCATTTTTTATCCTCCTAAGTTAAAGTAATTAACCTTATTTTCTTTTTATCCATAATTGTTTACTATTTTGTGAAACTCAAACAATAGTATGAAATAAATAGGCGACACATGTTGAAATTGCTATATATCCAAACCCTTGAGTATAGTCAATAAATATTCATGTATGCATCATCTTAAGTAAATTTGATTTTGGGGTATTATTTAACATCACATATGGAACTAACATATAAATTGTTGCCAATCACATTATTAAAATTGCTAATATAATTGAGCTAAATAAAAGATTTAATATATTGTTTGTAATATCAACTTTATATTCATTTTTAAAATAAATATAAATATTTATACCTATAAAAACAATATTTAATATTTCGAAACAAATTGCAAAATATAATAAAATAATATTAATATTACTTGCATTAACACTCGATTCTAAACCATCAATATTTCATAATTTAAAAGTAAATAATTTTTGTGATATAAATGAACCAATTAGTAATCCAAATATACAAAAATTAATGATTTTTATAAGAAGTTTCATTAATTGTGAAAACATTAGATAAAGATATCATCTATTTTTTAAAATAAAATATGCATTATCGACAATATATGAATCTTTCTGTGATTCATCATGTGAAAAAATAGATAATTGTTTATTATTTTTTAAATGTTCATCTTTAAATCTGTATAATTTTTTACTATCCAGATAATATTGCTTATTACCAATTGTAATTAATTGCAATTTACTTATATGTTTTTCACTATAAATCGTATATATTTCTTTATTATCAATAATTTTTAAAAATGAAATCTGATTAAGTTTTATAAAAAATAGTGATTTGATTATTAAAAATATAGAACTAGTTCAAATAAAGATTGAAAAATAATTAAAGATTTCTAAATAAATTTCACTTTTAATTTTAAATACAGGAGAAAGTGTAATAATTAAAATCATTGAAATAAAATTTATAACTATGCCTGAAACATTAATTAATAAAAAATTAATTAATGCTTTTTTATTAACTAGTAAATTTTCTTTTCTAGTTTGTAATATATAATATATCAACATAAATATGAAATATGATATAAAAATATAATCAAAGATGAGAGTTCATTTTATGAAATAATTATTCATTATTTCATCCTCCCTTCACAAAATCCAATATAAAACTTGTATTTTTCTTTTCTAACTCAATATTTTTATTAATAATTTGATCAATGTAAATAGTAATGTATGGTGCTCCACTACTATATCCTCATAATTGGCTTAACTTAGTTGCTTCTGATCAAACTCCATTAGGATCATTATAACTTTTTATAAATTTAAACTTAAAATCATCTTTTGAGAAGTATCATCCGCCATGCATAAAAGCAAATCAATTTGCAACAACTGTTTCTATATCATTTCTCAAACTACCTAGTGTTGAATCATCATTATATGAAATATTAATAAAACTTTCTTTATTTCCTTCTGCTTTATCTTTTAAAGTCTTACCAAATGTTTGCTTATGTAACGCAGAAACAGTACTTTCCTTAATATAAACATAAAATTCAACATTAGCACTATAATGATCTGAATTTGGAATTAAACCTAATTGCATTATTGGATTTGTCTCTGGCACATTATTAAACTCTAGTCCTGCTTCATAATAATTATATGAAATATATTCTTCTTCTACAAAAACAGGATCAATTGTTATTCCTTCAAATGGACTTGAAAATAATTTATTACCTTCAGAAATTCTATTAATTTTGATTAGTCATTCATTAAGTATTTCTAAATTAATGCTATCATTAAATGTATCATTCAAAGAATCTATATAAAAATCAAACAATTGAACTAGACTCATATCTGCAGGTCTAACTTTATTTGTATTTACTGGATAATATTTTATATTTGGAGTATCTAGTATATTAATTTTTGTATCAACATTTATTAATCGAACGATATTTTGATATCCTAAAACAACAGTAAATTCTTTAACAAAGAAATTTTTACTAATATTATTTATATTATTTTCTTTACTAATAGTATCTAAAGTTTGGCGACCAAGGTAAATATCTATTTTTGGTTCGTTAGGTTTTATATCATAGTTCTCATAAATAATTTTAGTGACAGTATTAAAAATACTATCTGTATTACTTGTATTTTTTGTAAATACTTCATCCACTTTTCATTTTCTATCTGTTAAAAGTTTTTCATCAAAGGTATTAATAGTAAATGAATGTCGTGATCCTTGTACAATCATAATTGGAGTTGCAAGCGAAACTGCTATTATGTCTGTAACTCCCAAAGAAACTAAAATGTATTTTAATTTCATTTTAAACAACCTCCTGTTAAAAACTATCTATATATCTATTAAATTCATAAACCTGCTCACCAACAGTTTTTTGATATTTATCTGTAGCTGATTTAAAATTAAAGCTCATATTATCAAAATTACTTACAAACCATTTATAGTCATTATTCAATACAGTCACAATAGGTATTCCAAAGTTTGATAAAGATCTATTTAAATCTCTTAATTTTTCTGGATACATTTTCGAAAGTATTTTAAACTTGTGTGCATACTCAACAGCATCAATATATGCTTTCATACGTGTACTGTATCAAACACCATTATCAAAGTCACCCCCATAAATTAAGAAGGATTGACCTGGTTCACCTGATGCTTGTTCATTACCTGTTGGATTTCCCTCTTCATCATATAAGGCCGACATATCTTGATTTTCATATCAATCACTATAAATCTTGTCATATCCTCATCTAAAAAAACCATTTGTTCCTAGATTCAAGGAAATGTAAATATTTCAATACATTTCACTTAAATCAGATTGCATAAATGAACCCGGATATGTATTTCAAGTTGAATAAATATATGTTGAATGGCCATTCTCTTTACGTTTTTTTATTGCTCTTCTCAATTGCCCAAGTTCACTATTTTCATATGGATCCAATAATTCTCTTATATGGAAAATCATTTGATCATAGTGAGTATAAAAATTATCTTTTAATCATTGTTCATTTTTTAAATTGACACTACTTCTTCAACCAATAAAACCAGAAGTTAAAATTGTTGGTGAATCTGGAACTTGATTTTTTTTAATATTATCTGCAACAACTCGCATTGTTTCTTCATTATACTCATCATACATTGTACTTATTTCAACTTGATCTCCACCTGGAGTAATATAATCATTATTGCCCTCAAGTTCTTTTAAATGAGCACTTAATTGCTTTATTAATTCACTATGTACTGTATCTAAATATGCATATCCTTCAGGTGTAGGTTTTCCATTTCCTCTATCAATTAATCCTTTTGGTGTAGTAATTCGTACTTGCTCTCCTATTTGACTATTTCCATGTAAATATCACATAGAGTAATCTCCAACATCAAAAGTATTTAAACTTATTTGTCGAATAGACATCTCTGCTGCAAATTGCATATATCTATCTAATGCATCAAAATTAAATTCGTAAGTCCAGTCTTTATCTAATAAAATATCTTTAATTGACACAGTTTTACCTTCAGGAGTTATTTTATTTAATAAATAATTATTATAGTCATCTTCTGTTCAATTTAAATATTCTTTATCTAGTCTTCCCGAATATTGAATTAATTGTTTATGAAAGCCAGTCGATCATAAATAAATTGAATTGGCTTCTTGCAGTGGTTTAAAATACATACTTAAAGCCTTAAGGTTTTCTTCACTTCTTAAATACCATGGAATATAGTTATTTGGTCCTAGTTCAACATCACCTTCAACTGGAATTGTTGGGTCTGCTCCCCTAAAACGTTTAAGTCCTTCAGCAGGATACTGATTTTGTGAAAATCCAAATCTTTCATTTTGTTCCAAACCATCTTCATTCATATCTAATACATAGTTTTTTACATTAACATTAAATTTTTGATTCAATTCAATGGGTAATGAATCATATTCAAATTTTAATTTTAGATTAAACTGATAATTTTTTGGAACTACATTCTTACCAACATGTCCACTAATTCAAACAGGATAAACATCATATTCTTGAAAATTCTCAATTTTATTTATTCCTAATGCTTCTGGAATATATTGAATGTCTTTATATAAATTTTTTGATGATTCATCGTTTTTATAAATTTTTATAAATTTTAAAAAACTTACTTTAAATTTAATTGAGTCGTCAACTTCTTGTCCTTCAAAAGGATTATCAACTTCAATTGAAATATTTTTATATTTATCTAAATTTTTTTTAGGCATAAGGACTCATTGAAAATTAAAATCTTCATTTTTTCAAACGTCTTGTCTTCTAATATATGTTGGATCAATATTAAATAAGTTTTGTTTATCTCCATAAAATTCTGGTCTACCATTTTTATCATAATAAACAGAATAATTAAAAGTTGATTCACCATAAAAATAATGCATATATTCGCTTATAGAAATAGGATCTTTGATTTCTCCCTTAGGACCAGTTTGATAATTATATTTTTCATTATATTTACTACTTGAAAATGAACCATCAGGTTTTGTTGAATCAGAAAAAGGCCTTACACAACTTACAACATATGATAATGAAATAAAGACAATAGATAAAGCAACAAATAAAGGTAATTTTGCTAATAATTTCATTTTTTTATTCCCCCTTTTCAAATACTATGTGTATTCCAGGTTCTGAATCTACTTGATAAATAATTTTATTAATAAAAAATATTTCAACTCATAGTTCAATTTCATCGTTACTATTAATTAGTGAAATAAGTTTTGTTTTTTCATATTCTTCTTTTGAAATAATTGGATTTTTATAACTTGCATTCCTAAAATCAATAATCATATTCTCAATTGTAAGTTCATCATTATATTTATTATTTAAATAATTTGTAAATAATGTTGTTGATGGAACATAAATATCATTTAATGTAAAATTCTGATAGTCATGTTCGCTTAATTCAATAATTGTGTAATCTAAACCATCATTTTTAAAAGTTGAACTTTTTAATTCTAAATAGTTATCCTCAGTAAAATAAATATCATTTTCAAGTTTAAAAAGTGAACTTAACGCTTTATCTGAAAAAATATTTAAATATTCCTTTTTAAAAACATTTTCACTATTATTTTTGCCAAATGACGCTTCAAGATTACTTATTTGTTTATCACTAAACATTATAAGACCATCTTTAGGGTTATCACTTCCCGCTCCTAACCCCTGATGAACGTTTAGGCCCAAATTTATCAATTGATTGTTTAAATTTTTAACAATCGTTGAATTTATTATTCATTTATTAAAAGATTTAAAAAAATTTGACGTTGGCATACTTTTCTTATCAAAAATATTCAAGTTTTGATCAATATGAATTGTAGGTCTAAAATCAAAATTAATATAAGTCTGACCTTTAAATTTAGAATTATTATTTGCTATTATTGCAACTGTGTAATTTAGAACTAAATTATAAGTAAAATCACCCTCAAATGTTATTTCTTCTTTTTTTCAAAAATTAGTTTCATCAACATTACCATAATAATATAAAATATTTACCTCTTCTAAAAATTCCAAGCCATAGTTACTTAACAACATATTTTCAGTACTAGTTTTAATATTTTCATTAAGACCGTCATCATAATCATTTAAAGTAGATAATTCAATATTTTGCCTATTAGTTAATGATTCATAGTTTATATAATTACCAATATCTATTTTTGTAAAAATAAAGTTAATAGCCATAATTGCAGCAGCACATGTATTTGGAATCATTACCAGTAATAAAATAGATAACAGTTTTTTCATGATATTCCCCTTGTTAAATTATTATTTAAATTTCAAGCTAACTAATTAAATTTAACAAAAAAAAAAAAAAAAATGCAACTTAAATGCTTATTGACCACTTAAAAATTATTGAGTCCTAATTTGTTTTTATATTTATAAAATAAAAATAACCAACAATTGTTGGTTATTGATTAATTTCCTCATCTCATTTTTTTAGCAGAAATTACACTATATACTGCAATTAAAGCTAAAGCAACTCCTAAGTAAATTCCTTCAACATATGTGAATTCAAATTTACCATTTCATCCAGCTAAAAATGGTTCTAAACTATATTTAAATAAATTAATATATGTTGCATATTTTAATACAGTACTTCCTTCAATTAATTCAATTGGCATAAATGATCCAGATAAGAAAGCAATTGGCATATATATTACATTTGAAACAGCAATATAAGTTGTTGTTGATTTAAAAATACTTGATAACATCATTCCTAATGAAATTGATGATACTAAGATTAATAATAAGAAAGGTAAGCTCTCTAATGTATTATAAGCTCAAGCAACATCTCATCCAAATGAACCACCAAACATGATTCCAGCTCATAATAATGTTCAAAAGTAACCAATTAACATAATTGCAATTCCACTTAAATTAACTGTAATTACAAAAAATGTTGGTTTAATATTGGTTGCACCAATTCTTTTCATTAAAACACTGTTCTTAAATTCAAGAATTGTTTGAGGAATAATAAATACTCCTACTGCAATAATTTGCATTGCAGAAAGTGATCCAATAATTGAGTGAACTAATGATTCACCCATTTCTGGATTCCCCATTCCACCTTTAAAGGCAAAACCTTCAAGGAATAGTAATAATATTGGGAACATAAATACAAAGAATGGTACTGCTCCACCTTTTAAATAATATTTAAATAATAATTTAACAAGGGGAATATTTTTTCCCTTCTCTCTTTCACTATTAATAATTCTGTCAAATTTATTTTCTTTTTGTTTTTTGACAACTTTTTCTTCTTTTGGTTTGTTATGCTTATCTTCTTTAAATTTCTTTCAAGTATAGGCATGAACTGAGCCATGAGTTTTGATTAAATCCTTAACTAGACCTGCATCTTGAATTTCTCCATCATTTACATAAATGTATTTTTCACAAAGTTCTTCAATTTCACTCATCATATGAGTTACTAAAAATAATGCTTTGTTTTTGTCAATTACATTTTCCTTAATAAAGTTGAAGATTTCAGTTCTAACTTCAATATCAAGCCCTGTTGAAACTTCATCAAGAATAACTAAGTCTGGATTGTGAATTAAACTTAATAAAATATTTAATCTTTGTTGTTGACCCCCACTCAATGAACTAATAAATTTATTTTTAAATCCATTGATTTGATATGTATCTAGTAAAGTATTTAATTCACTTTCCTTCATTGGAATTGAAAATGTTTCTAAATAATATTTAATCATATCAATTACTGTGATTCCTAGTGGATATTTTGATTCTTGAAATTGTAAACCAATTGTTAGGTTTTCTTGACGAACAACTTCACCTGAAGTTGGTTTTCGTATTCCCCCAATAATTTCACTCATGGTTGATTTCCCACTACCATTAGCCCCAATGACCCCAATTCGATCACCTGGATTTATCACTAAATTAACACCATTTAACGCATTTTTATTTTTGTATGTTTTATAGATATCTTTCAACTCAACTAGTGGTTTTGAAACATCTATTGTCTTATTATTTTCCATAAAACATTTTCTCTCCTCTCAGATTAAGATAAATTTTACACTATTTGTGCCTTATAAGTATACAAAAAAAAAAAAAAAACAACCTAAAATGAATTTAAGCGCTTTTTCTTTTAGTTAATTCGACAACTTCATTATCAATAAATTCATATCTTAATATATTATTTTCAAGTTCAATTAATTTATGTTCTTGCTTAATAACATTTTTTCTAATAGAAAGATGAATCATTTTTGTATGTTTATTAAATAAATAGTTAATAAGAAATCAAACACTAAAACTAGATATATTACTAAAGAAAACATCTGTTGCTCAGTGAAATCTCATAATAATTAAATTTAAGTTCATTCCAATAATTGAAATAAAAATTATGGTTGCTAAAACATCACGAACTTTTTTATTTTCAACAAAATAAACTGTTGTAAAACCACAAATTATTGCATTAGTATGACCAGAAGGAAATGCTTGTTGTCAATATTGATCACCATTTGGATCATTTGTAAAATCTACTGGTCAAAATAATCTTCATCAATATTTACCAATATTATTTGGTTGATATCAAGCTAAATAATCGACTTGTTTATAAATAATTCCACTAGTTGAAGCATTTGAATCTCAGTTAGCACCATTAAGATTCAAATAATTCATAATTTCTTGCATAGTTGGATAATTTCCACTAAATTCATGAGAATTATAAATAACCGAAAAATAAACTGGTCTTCCAAATAATGTTTTTAAAATATAAACTATCATGAATGAGAAAAAAATCTGAGCTGCTAGTTTTGAAGATTTTTCGATATTCATAATATCTTTTGAATAAGAATTTGTATTTAAATTTCTTTGTGCTCATTTATAAGTATAACCAATGATTGTAAAATTAATCACAGACATCAATAAATGTCATGGCATACGAATCATTGAATCACCCAAAAGTTTGGCATCATTTCCAGGACCAAAACCATTATCTCTAGTTGGAATTTGAATTGCAAAAACTATTGTAAATGTAGACATTCCAATAACTCAAAGACTAAATCAAGTAATATAAATTACTAAAGAATTGTTTGCCATAAAGATTTTGAATTTATTTGTAGTTTGAGTCTTTTTTAATAAAGATAATCACCCAACTATAAATACAGAAGATAAAATGAAAATCAAAATGAATGGTGATTGATAACCAAGTTCATCAAAGAAAGCAACCATATGTTTTACTCACACATATTGCATATTTTGGCTTAAATAATTGCTGATTTCTAAATCATAAACTGATGAAAAAGCAAAAAGACCAATAGAAACTGCTACAAATATTAAAATTAGTATTTCAAAATGAAACATTTTTTTGGTAAACATAAACTAAACCTCACTTCTCTTTTTAGTAGAAATAACTAATGAAAATAATAATAATTGATTAGTTATCAAAAAGGCTATAAAGGCCAATATATACTGACTAACTGGTGTTAATCAAAAAAAGATCGTTGGTTTGACACCAGGAACTATATCTAAAAATGGATATGGAAAATAACCTGTAAAACTCATTCCCGCAAAGAAAGGTTTAGCATCAAATTGTCACATTAAATAACCTGTAAAAGTAAAAAATAAAACATAACCTACTATCATAAATTGGGCTATTAAATAAACATTTATAGATTTTATATTTGTATATTGCTGTCTAAATAAAGTTTTAATTTGAATGATAAAACCAATAATTAAGAAAATAGAATGTTGACATATTAAACTCATTCATTGATATCATTTAAAGTTAAATATTTTCTTAAAAAAAAGACCTAAATTATAAATACCCACAATTCAAAATATTGAAACACAATAAATAACATTTAATAAATAGCTATCTTTCTTTTTTAGAAGTTTTAAAAGTATTATTGTTGAACATAGAATATTTCCAATTGTTGTAAAAGTTAAAAAATTTCTACAAAATAAATAAACAAGTGAATCTATTAAATTAAATTGATTCACCTTATCCAAAATTTCTTGATTGTCACCCAATAATTCTTTTCAATATAATTCCTTATCAGAAAAATAATCAATAGATATTCCAATGGCAAAAAAAATAATACTTACAATTGGAACTATTGCTGCAAAATAAAGTAGCCATATTTCTATTTTTTTGTTTTTCATTTTTAATACACCTCTTAATATAAAAAAACAATTTTATTAATGAGTATGCCCACTACATTTCATGGTTATTATTTTAGACAAAAAAAAAAAAAAAAAAACAATTTAACAAAAAAAAAAAAAAAATAGGCTATAAACCTATTTTTTAATTAAAAGTTAATTGGTTTTCCAGATTCTAAAGCTTCTGCTGCTTCACCAATTGCTTCACTCAATGTTGGGTGAGGGTGAATTGCTCTTGCAATCTCTGAAATTGTTGCTTCTGATTCCATAACTGTTGTGATTTCAGAAATCATATCTGTTGCAGTATTTGAAATAATATGTGCTCCTAAAACTTGTTTATACTTTGGTTCACAAATTAGTTTTACAAAACCAACAGTATTTCCATCAGCTAATGCTTTTCCAATAGCTGCAAATGGGAATTTATATGCTTTGTATTCAACCCCTTCAGCTTTTAGTTGGTCTTCAGTTTTTCCAACTGAAGCCACTTCTGGGTGTGTATAAATACAACTTGGAACACGATCAAAGTTCATTACCATATCTTCGGCATGTTCTTTTCCAGCTCTTCTTGCAATTCTATTTGCAGTAATAATTCCTTGATGTGAAGCAACGTGCGCTAACATCATTTTTCCTGTTACATCTCCAATTGCATAAACTCCATCAATATTAGTTTCACAATATTCATTGACATTAATATGTCCTCTTTCATTAAAGTTTACACCAATGTTTTCAAATCCTGTTGTTACAGTTTTTCTTCCAACAGATTGTAAACAATAATCTGCTTTAATTGTGTGAGTTTTTCCGTCTTTTTCATAAATTACAGTTCCATCTTTAAATTCTTTTGTTGATGCTTCTGTAATAATTTCCAAGTTTCCTCTGTTTAATAATTCTTTTGTCATTTCTTTTGAAATGTCACTATCTAACATTTCTAAGATTGTTGGCAAGAATTGAAGAATTGTTACTTTTGTACCTAAACGTTTATAGACACAAGCAAATTCAACTCCAATTACTCCTCCCCCAATAATTACTAAGCTTTTTGGAATTTTTGGTAATGCTAATGCTCCAGTTGAATCAATTAGTCAACCAGATTCAATTGCTTCTTTTGCTCCTGGAAGAGTCATATGATTTGGAACACTTCCTGTTGCAATTATTAAGTTATCACAAGTGTATTGCACTCCATTAACTTCAATTGTATTTTTGTCAATTGCTTTTGCTTCACCTTCAACTGTAGTAATTTTGTTTTTTTTCATTAAACCTTTAACTCCAGTTGTTAGTTTATTGACAACATCTTCTTTTCTAGCTTGGATTGCTTTTCAATCAGCTTTAACTCCAGCTTGATCAACTTTAATACCATATTTGTCAGCATGTTTTGTAATTTGTTCATATAAATCAGCTGATTTTAATAAAGTTTTTGTAGGAATACATCCAATGTTTAGACATACTCCCCCATAATTGGCTTTTTCAACAATCATAGTTTTTAAACCAAGTTGAGCACATTTAATAGCACCTACATAACCCCCAACTCCAGCACCAATCATAATTACTTCATAATGGTTTTCTGGATTTTTTGGTGTAAATTTTGGAGCTGGTTTTAAAGCAGATCCATTTCCACGAGTAATTCCTGCTGGGTTTGGATTGCTAATTGCAGCTGATACTTGATCAAATGTTGATGTTTTTTTAGGTGGAACAGCTCTTGTTCTTCCTCTTTTTAATAAATCGTTTGATACAGGAGTTGCACCAACTACTGAAGCATTTTCTTCAACTGGTTCAGCTTTAGCTTCACTTGGAGCATCTCCTTTTCCATCATCAATTTCAACAACAACTTCTCCAACTTTAATTTCTTGACCTGATGTTATTAAAATTTTTGCAACAGTTCCATCCACTGGTGCATAAATGTCTGATGTTACTTTGTCAGTTTCAACGTTAAATAATGGATCTCCCATTTTAACAGTATCTCCAACTTTGGCAATAATTTCTGTAACTGTTCCTTCAGTTAATCCTTCTCCGATATCTGCAAATTTTACTTTAAACATAATTTAAATGTCTCCTTATTAAACCAATAAGATTGCTGGGTTTTGTAAGTAGTTTGCAACTTTTTGTACAAATCTACCTGCATCTGCTCCATCAATTACTTTATGGTCAGCTGTAATTGAGAATGGCATGTAATCTCTAATTACAATTTCATCCTTAATAACTCCAGGCATTCTTGTGATTGTTCCAACCCCAAGAATTGCAGATTCTGGAAAGTTTACGATTGGAGTTGCATAGTCTAACCCTACAGCTCCAAAGTTTGTGACTGTAAATGTAGCTCCAGTCATTTCACTCATTGAAAGCGATTTACTTCTTGCTTTTGTTGCCAATTCATTAATTTTTACAGCAATTTGCATTACTGTCAATTTATCTGCACCTTTAATAACTGGTACCATTAATCCATCAGGTGTATCACATGCCATACCAATGTTAATTTGTTGTGCATATTTAATCGCTTTATTTTCTTCATCAATTCTAACATTTAAATTTGGCATATCTCTCAATGCTAAAGCAGAAGCTTTAATAATAAATGCTAAATAAGTTAGTTTTACTCTTTGGCTGTCTGCAAAACCTTTTAATTGTTTTCTTAGATTTACCAATTCTGTAATATCAACATTTCTTAAACCTGTAAATCCAGCAACTTTAGTATGAGCAGTGTCCATAGCTTTTACAGTTGCTTTTCTAATTGGATTCATTGGTTTTGAATCAAATGTTAATGGTTCATTAAAGTCTGGTACAGAAATTAATGGGTTTGAATAATCAACTGCAGCTTTAGCTGGTGCTGAAGCTGCACTCATCATTGGTGCTGAAGCTACTGGATTTGCAGAGAAGTTTTGAACATCCTCTGCTAAAATTCTTCCATTTGGTCCAGTTGGAGTAACTTTTGTTAAATCAACTCCCATAACTGCAGCCATTTTTCTTGCTAATGGTGATGCTTTTACATCTGCATGACTGTTATCAATCACACTTGCTTGTGAAGCAATGTTATTAACTGGAGCAACAGTTCTTGAATTGTTACCTCTACTAATAACTTCGTTTGATACAGGAGTTGCACCAACTACTGAAGCATTTTCTTCTTCAACTGCAGCTGGTTCTTCACTTGGAGCATCTCCTTTTCCATCATCAATTTCAACAACAACTTCTCCAACTTTAATTTCTTGACCTGATGTTATTAAAATTTTTGCAACAGTTCCATCCACTGGTGCATAAATGTCTGATGTTACTTTGTCAGTTTCAACGTTAAATAATGGATCTCCCATTTTAACAGTATCTCCAACTTTGGCAATAATTTCTGTAACTGTTCCTTCAGTTAATCCTTCTCCGATATCTGCAAATTTTACTTTAAACATAATTTACGTGTTCTCCTTTAAATTAGAATTTGTAATTTAATACTTCTTCCATTTTTACTAAGATTTTTGTCGGATTAGTTTGGTGGAATCCTTCACCTGAATCGAAAGGAATTACAATGTCATAACCAGTACATCTTGCCAATGGTGCTTTTAAATATTCAAAACATTCTTCATTAACTGATGCAATGATTTCTGAAGATACTGAAAATGATCTAATAGCTTCATGAACTACTAATAATCTTCCAGTTTTTTTAACAGATTCCATTACCATTTTTTTATCTCATGGTTGGATTGTTCTTAAATCAATTAACTCAACAGTAATATCTGGATTTTTTGCTTCTAACTCTTCAATTGCTTTTTGACAATCAACAGTTTGTGCTCCATATGTTACAACTGTTAAATCATTTCCTTCTTGAATTTTAAATGCTTCACCAATTGGTACAGTATAAAATCCTTCAGGTACTTCTTGTTTAAATGCTCTATATAATTTTGTTGGTTCAAAAACAATAACTGGATCTGGTGATTCAATTGCTGCTAATATTAAACCTTTTGTGTCATATGGAGTTGAAGGACAAACAACTTTGATCCCTGGAGTATGTGCATAAATTGCTTCCATTGCTTCAGAGTGTAATTCAAGTGCTCTAATTCCCCCACCCATTGGCATTCTAATTACCACTGGAGTTGGGTATTTTCCACGAGTTCTGTTTCTCATTCTTCCCATGTGTCCTAAAATATTTTGTAATGAAGGTCAACCAAGTCCTTCAAATTGTAATTCAACAACTGGTTTCATTTTGTTCATAGACATACCTAATGCAACCCCAACAAAAACAGCTTCACTAATTGGAGCATCAAAACATCTTTCTTCTCCAAATTTTGCTTGTAATCCTTCAGTTGCTCTAAATACTCCACCTTCAAAACCAGCATCTTCACCATAAACAACAACTTCTTTTCATTTGTCCATTGCAACTTCAAGTGCTTCTGAAACTGCTTTTACGTTATTTAAAACTTTCATTAGTGGTGTCCTCCTTTAGCTTCTGGGTGTGCATCAAAGAATGCTTTTGCTTCTTGATATTGTTTTTCTAATTCTGGAGTTTTTTCAGCATAAATATAATTAAAGATATCTTCTAATGGATATGCTTTATTTGCTTCAGCTCAATCAAACTCTGCTCTAATAAATTCATCTTGTTCTTTATCTAAAGCTTCTTGTTTTTTGTCATCTCATAATTTTTGTTCAATTAAGTAATTTTTTAATCTAATTAAAGGATCTTTTGTTAAAGCTACTTCAAATTCATCTTTTGGACGATAAATATCTGGGTTATCTGATGAAGAGTGAGCTCCTAGTCTGTAAGTGTCACATTCAATTAACACTGGACCATTTCCTTTTCTTGCAAATTCAATTGCTTCTTTGGCAACTGCATAAACTGCTAAGAAGTCATTTCCATCAACTTTAATTGAAGGAACACCAACTGCAATCCCTTTTACAGCTACGTTAATTGATTTTGATGATTTTGCATATGGTGTTGAAATAGCTCATTTGTTATTTTCACACACAAATACAACAGGTACTTCATGTAGTTTTGCAAAGTTCATTGCTTCATAAACTTCACCTTCACTCATTCCCCCATCACCAGTAGTTGTTAAAGCAACTCCTCCAGTTTTGTTATATTTTTCTGCAAAAGCTAAACCAGTAGCTTGTGAATATTGTGAACCAATAATAATGTTTGGTGGTAATGAATTAACTCCTTCTGGAGATTTTCCCCCATGTTCGTTACCCATTCAGTACAACATAATATTTCTCATTGGCATTCCTACAGTTAATCATGCAGCGTTGTTTCTATAACCTGATGCAAATCAGTCTTTTCCTTTAATTAAAGGTAAAGCAAAACCAACTTCACTCGCTTCTTGACCTGTTGATGATAAGAATGATAATAATCTTCCTTGTCTTTGAGCTTTATTTTGAAAATCATCTTGTCTTCTTGATAAATTCATTAATTTATATGCTTCAACCAATTCTTTATCTTTGATTTCTGGCATTAAATCAGGATTAATAATTTTTCCTGTTGGGTCCATTATTTCAACACGCTCGTCTTTTAATGGATCAAATTTTCCAATATATTTCATTTTTTGCCTCCTATTGAATTAATAAATCCAAGATATCTTGGATAACAAAGTTATCTCCAAATATTGCTTGAATATTGTTTTGTTCTAATACTATTTTAATATCTTTTGTTTTATATTCTACATTTATTAATGATTGTTCTAATTTTTCAGTCCCTGCAAATCCTAAGAAATCTCCGTAGAATTTGACGTCCAAAATTTTACCATCAACAATTTGTGCCAAGACATCTACTCCACCTTTACCTTCAATTCTTACCTTATTTTGGTAAGTAAATGTAGCATTTTTGGCATAAGTTCAATTTGGATCTCTGTATTTGCTTTCACACAGATCTTCAATTGCTTTAATGTCTTGTTGTTCAAGAACTAATTCTTTAACCTCATTTTTAGTTTCATAAGTTTTAATTAGTTCATCCATAAAATCTTTAATTTCAATTTTATGTTCGACCTCAGAGTTAATATTAGTAACTCTAGCAGCAATAGATTTAATATTTTTTGACAATATTTTTGCACGATCTACAGTTAAATATTTTGTCAATTTATCTAGATTGGCATTAAACAAAATTGTTCCATGTTGCAAGAATCTTTGTCCTTCTTTTCACATTGCATTTCCAGAAATTTTTTTCTCGTTTAAAACGATATCATTTCTTCCAGAAAATTGAGCTGCAACACCCATTCTATTTAATGTTTCAATTACGGGTTCAAGCATTGTTGAAAACATTGACACTGCAGTGTTTTCTTTATCTGTGTAAATGATAGAGAAATTCATATTTCCCAAATCATGAAATATTGTTCCGCCCCCAGTATTTCTTCTAATAACATTTACATTATCTGCTTCTGCTTGTTGTAAGTTAATTTCTCAAGCTGCATTTTGATTTCTACCAACCACAATTGTATTGTCGTTTTGTCATAAAAATAAAATAGGCTCGTCAAACTTCAAGCTTCTAGTTAAATATTCTTCTGTTGCTAGGTTATACTTGGGGTCAACACAATCAGTCCTGTATATATACATTCTTATAAACCTCTTTCTGTAGTTGCCTAACATTTAAATTATAGTCCCAATGTCTTACAATACATATAATTTCTAAGTTTGTTATTAATTTTTGAAATTTTTTTTCAAAAATGTAGCTGGTTTTCAATTAAAATAATATTGTATTTTAATTTTATAAAAAGGAATGATAAATAATGAAGTTACAACACTTAAATAAGAAACGATTAATCTTAGTTGACTTAGACGGAACAGCATTAAAACCTAACGGGGAAGAAATTCATCCAACAACTAAAGATGCTTTAGTTAAAGCACGTGAAGATGGTCACAAAGTATGTATAATCACTGGAAGACCTCATCGTGCAAGTATGAGATTTTATAAGGAGCTTGGTTTAACTACTTTATTAACTAATTTTGATGGTGCACATATTCATGATCCTATGAAAAGACGTTTTAAAAGAATAGTTTTACCAATTAGTGAAGATATTGTAAGTCAAATAATAAATAATCCCATTATTAAAGATAAAACAGCTAACCTTTTAATTGAGTCATATAACAAAGCTGTTGTTAAAGAAAAAGATGAATTTATTGAAACTTTTTTTCATCTAGATGATGTTGAAGATGACGATTACTTTATTGCAAATCCTTATGAACATTGAGAAGGACCTGCAACCAACGTAGTGTTATTTTTAAAAGAAGAATCAATGAAAGATGATGTTTTTAGACAACTTGAAAAGTTTAAAAATTCAATTAAAATTCAATCAGGAAATGTTTATGGAAATTTAACTAAAAATTCTATTTCAATGATTACTTTAACAAACAAAATCGTTAATAAGGGATTTGTAAGTGAAATTTTAGCACAATACTACAATAAAGATATTCGTGATGTCATTGCCTTTGGAGATCAAATGAATGATTATGAAATGATCAAAAAAGTGGGTTATGGTGTGGCTATGAAAAATGGAAATGATGAACTTAAAAATGTGGCTGATGGAATTACAAACTTAACTAATGAAGATGGAGGAGTTGGAGAATACTTAACTCGTCTACTTGCAGGAGAAGAAGTTTAATTACTTAAAATAAATACATATAATGTATTTATTTTTTTATTTATAGATAAGCATCAATTTGACTTTAATTCTAATAGGAATATACTATTTTTTATAAAATGGATTTATAAAACTAATTAATACATCTAGTCTTGCTTTAAAAACAGCAAGTTTATTTTATTTAAAAGAAGGAAGGCAAGTCATGAAAAAGATATTTAAAGGTTTTGTCAACGAATTTCAAGCAAGAGTTTGTTCAAGTTGAAAGCGCCTTATTAAATTCATTGCAATTCTATTTGTTCCAATTCTTTATGCGGTAACTTGTATTTTAGCTTTTTGAAATCCAGTTGATAATCTTGGAAAAGCACCGGTTGCTATTTTAAATGGCGAGCAAAAAGTATGAGTTTATAAATCAGTTGGAATTGATTTAGAAGGTTGTGATAACACTAAGAATCAATCTACAAATAAATTAATAGAACCTTTTGCACTTGGGGTTGTACTTAATGAAGATGGTTCAATTTATCACAATGATACTGCTCCAGAAATTAAAAAAGGAGAATGTGTGTATACTAACACAGGAAATTATCGCTATGATGGAAATCTTGAAATTGATTCAATAACTCAATTTAGTTTATTTGAAGATTTAATATTGCCTTATTTAACTCCAAATAATCCTGATGAACAAGACCTTGAAAAAACAAAATACAGTTCACCAATGATTGAAGATATTCAATTTACAAATATTAAATATATTGGTCCAAGTAGTGCAACAAAAGAATTTAAAAACAAAAAAGATTATATTCAACTTTATATTCCTGATAATTTCAGTGCGAATTTAATTGGTAAAATCGGATTAATTTTAAGAAATAAAGACCCAAATACAATTGAAGATCTTGAAATGCAATTTTGAACAACTTTTGAACGTAATTTTGTCTTTGGATATTATTTATCAACTGCTGCAAAAATGAAGGATGCCATTATTATTCAAGGCTTGTACAAAATAATTGGCGATCATGCACCTGAAGAAATTATTGAAATACTAAATTTAAATTTAGTCAATTTTGAACTTCAAGGTTTAGCAAATGGTTTATATGGAATTGGATTAGGTCAATTTTTTATAGCAATTGGATTATATGTGGGAACATTAATGCAAACCTTCATTTATGATCGAGCAAAACGAACTAAAGATTTAAATAGTGCTCAATATTTCTTTTCAAAAACTTTATTAATGTATTTCACTGGAATGATTCAAGTTACTTTATTAGTTTTAGTATTGGCCCTAACTGGATTTAATTCAATTGGATTTGCTGGAATGTTTTCACTATGACTATGACTACTGTTTGTTGACTTTATTTTTGTCTTAATAATTCAAACCCTATGGTTCTCATTTAAAGATGAAACTGTAGGGAAATTCTTAATAGTAATTTATATGGTCTTAAATCTTGCAGCTGGATGAGGAACTTTCCCTTCATTTATGCAATTTGATTTCTTCTATGGAGCAAGTTTTATTACAATTTTTACATATGCAATTCATGCAATGGGATCAATTATTTATGGCATTGGTTCATTAGGTTTTAATACAGCAGATAGCTTATATATTCTTCAACAAGCAGGGATTTTATTAATCTTTATAGGTGTATTCATAACAATTGCGCTTTTTGTTGCTAGAAAAAGAATGAAAGAAATGTATTTTGGAACAAGCAATCCCAAATATGTAAGTGAAGCATTATTACAATTAGGCTTAAATGAGCAATTAAATTCTTTTAGAACTCAAAAAACAAATCAAAAATATAAATACCATTGAAAAAATATGAAACAATTTGAATTTAATCAAAGTATTAAAAATCAAGTAAATCAAAATCATCCTTTCGAAGGTCAATTTAAATGATTCAAACAAAAAGAACACGATCCAATTATGAAACCAAACGAATCAGATGAAGATATTATGAAACGCAATGATGATATAAGTGTTTAGATAAATTAAAAAGGAATGTAAAATACATTCCTTTTTAATTTATCTGTTAAGTTTATTCACCATAAACTTCTTTAATACATTCTAATAAAGTTGCACTTAAATAACTCATTGAAGGTCCTCCTCCAAATTGAGTTGCAACAAAAGCAGATTCAATTAGTTCATCTTTAGTTACTCCTTTTTGAAAAGAAGTTTTAACGTGATATGCAATACAAAATTCACATCTAGAAAAAATAGCAATTCCAATTGAAATTAATTCTTTGACTTTTGCACTAACAACTCCATCACCATTAACAGCAACAGATAATTCACGTCTTAAGCGCATAATTTCTGGATGAGATTTTCTTAATTCTGCTTCTCCCTTTTGGGATCTTGATAGAAGATCTTTTACATGTGTGTGTTCTGACATATTTTTAGCACCTTTCTATTTATATTTAAACATAAAACCTTTTATTTATTTTTTTAATTAAATCTCTTGTTCAATTTCAATCGTAGTTAGAATATTAACATTAACATCAAGTATTTTACTGTTGCTTTTTTGAAATAAATCATTATTTATACTTTTCCCAATAAAATTTAGTACTAAACCAAACTTTACTGGCCTATTTATTAACTCATCTATATCAAAAAGATTTGTTCTTTTAATTTGAATTGCATATACCCAATTATCATCTTGTAATTGGTTCGTTTCATTTAAAAAATTATAACTTTTTCTTTTTGATGTGAAAAATTTCCCTTCTTGCAAATTATTTTCTTCAGTTTTATATTTTATAATAGAATTTAAAGAAACTTTCCCTTTTTCATCTTCACAGGATTTAACAAAGGAAGCTGGTGTATTTAATTTTTTTCCTGGAAAATTAAGTTCACTTTCTTGATAAAGTTCTTTTCATTTTAATGGGAATTTAACTATCTTAAAATCTAAATCAGAAGTTGAATAATTTTGACCAAGCATAGGATTTGGAGTAACTTCATAACATATAGCCATAGTAATTTTTTCTATATTTGGAAAGTTTATCTTTACATATACCGGTTTATTCTCAAAAATTTGATTTGTAGATTTTAATTCAATTTGATTAAACATTTTATTAGGATGTATATAGCCAAAATGTGATGATCTTTTAGTAGCTGTTTCTCGTAAAGCTATTGAAATTATTTTAGCTTTTGCCTCTAAAATTGAATAATTATTTTTAATTAAAAATGCCAATAATCTAGTTATTCTTGGTGTAGAAAACGATGTGCCTTTTAAATTATGACCTAATTCTTCAAGATTTTTAATTCCAGTTAATAAACTTGAAAAATCATAATTTTGTGGGCCTCCAAAATGAGAAACTTCAGGTTTAATATAATTTCCAATTCTCCCAATTGAAGAATAATCTGAATAGTTATATTGTATATCTGTACTCTTTGTTTTCATAACTGGACTTACAGAACCAACTGTTAATGAATTATATGAATCACCTGGAGAATTAAGTGATTCATTACCAAATAAATATCTGTCATTTCCTGCTGCAACCACAAAAATGCAGTTATATTTACTTGATAAATAATCCAAAAAAATTCCTAATTTTGAAATATTTAATGTTCATGGATTTTTTAATATACCTAAAGAAAGATTTCAAACTTTTATATTGTTATAATTACTAACAGCTTTTTCCAAACCTGAAATAAGATCATTATAAGAACAAGATACTTCTCCAGTAAATTTGTTTAAAGCTAACAATTCAAAATGTCTAATTTTAAAATTACCTAAACCGTCTTTAGCGTAAGGATTAAGCTCATCATTTGCTATAATGATACTTGTTACAACATTGCCATGTTCAAAATAACTTTCATTCATTCCTTCATCAATTCTTTCACTTGATTCAATGTATTTTTTAAAATCTCCCGAAAGATTTATACCGCTATCTATAACACCTATTATTGGTTCATCAAAGGGTTCTGGATTTCTTAATTCAATTTTTTGGTCTATATTTAATAATTCCTCTTCTTTATCAATTATTAATGTTGCTTTGCTATAAAGAGATGTGTTTCTAATTATCCAAGGTAATTCAATTATTAATTTCCTATATTGTTCACCATTTAAAATTATTGAATTAAGTATTTTATTAAATTTAATTGATTGTAATTCATTTGTTGAAAAAATAGTTCTAATTTTATTTTCAACAAGGCTATCAGTTAAAGAAGTTGTTTCAACTAATAATAATTCATTTTTATCTACATATTCAATTTTATTTTGATTAATTATGGGAGAAACAAATCGATCCAAAAAACTAAAATTATTTACTATTCTTTTTTCATTTGACGAAAGTAAATCTACAGATTTTTTATCTAAAATTTTTTTTACTATATTTAAAAAATCTGAATACTCTTTTTGTGTAATTTTATATGTAATAATAACTTTTCTTATTTTATTTATATCATATGTATAAAAAATATCTATTTGATCTAGATCTTTAATTGATTTCATTTTATTTCTGAATTTAAATCTATTAGTTTTAGCAACAGCTACTCCTACATATTCTATTGAAAAAATTAAAGAATCCTCTATTTTATGAAACCCCTCATATTTAAGAAAATCTAACATTTTGTTTCGTGCATTCTTTCATTTACTTTCAATTTTATCTATATTTTCAAGTCCCCTTTTATTACCAAATTTTTCATAGACATCATTTTTTAAAGAAAATACATATGTTTCATTATTCATCACTATTTAAACCCCTCTAAAATTTTTTTTAGTTTTCTTTCATTTCTAACAGATTCATTGTCTAAATCAAACTGAAATCTATCAAGGAAATATTCAACAAATATAAACCATTCCTCTTCTTCATTTCCATTAAGTTTTTCTATTAGTAAATGATCTTTGAAATTTTTAATTTCTCCAAAATTAAAATTATTATTCAATAAATGTCTTTTTAATCATTCTTGTCTTTTTTTAGTTATAAAGATTTTTTCATGCTCAAGAACTTTAAATAAATCATCAAAATTTATTTCTTCAATATGCAATTGGACATTAAATCTCCTTTTAATAGCATCATCAATAATCTCGACTAAATTGGTTGCAGCAAAAAAAATAACATTTGGCTGTAAAATATCTAAAAATTTTATAAAAGTAGCAACTATTCTTGAGTGTTCTCCTAAATCTGATGTAATCCTATTAGACACAATCGAATCAATTTCATCTAAGAAAACAATTTTTTTATTTTCACTTTCATTTAATTTATTAGCTAAATTTATAATATTTATTTGTGTTTGTCCCATTTTAGAGGATACTAAACTTGTAAAATTTATATCCTCAAATGTGATATTAGGATTTTCATCAACAACTTTCTTAACTAATGAGGTTTTACCTGTACCTGTTTTTCCATAAAATAATGCTTTTATACCTCCAAGTTTTAAAAGTGCATCATCATTTTGAATAATTCTATTAAGTCTGTTAATTTCATTAGTGTAAAATAATGAAACCCAATCAGTCTTAGAAATATCCATTTTTATTCCCAAATTTCTTGTAGCATATTCTTCCTGTATAATTTCAAGTTCTTCTTCAGAAAAATTCATTGAACATAGTAAACTATAAAAATTATTAAAATCTTTTATGCTTAATGTATTTGAAAAATCAATAATTTTTTTTATTTGTGCTTCTATTATTTTCATATTTACCTCATTACATTATTACTGATATTATTATCATTTACAAAATTTTTTTTACACTTAATGTCTAAATAATAACACTTAATTTTAAATAATAACACTTAATTTTAAAATTAAGTGTTATTATTTTAAACCAACATTAACCCTTATTTATAGTCTTTTAAAGATATTTAAAATATGGTATTATCATTTTTAGGAGGCATATATGAAACTTGAAGACAAAAAATATTTATTAGATACTGGTGAAAAAATTAATCTTTCTTCAATTATGGGTTCAAGAGGACTTGTAATGTTCTTTTATCCAAAAGCCCATACTCCAGGGTGTACTTTAGAAGTTAAAGAATTTGCAAAAAGAAAAGAAGAATTTGATTCTTTACATTACAACATTGTTGGAATAAGTGCAGATTCACCAGAAGAACAAAATAAATTTGCTTGTGACTTTGTTATTGATTATCCATTAATAGCAGACGTTGAAAAAGATCTTATAAATCAATTTAATTTATGAGGACCTATCAAAACATGAGGTGGAGAAGAAACTATTGGGATTAAAAGAAGTACTTTTGTAGTTAATCCTAATATGGAAGTAATTTTAGAATTAGATGATGTAAATCCAACTGAACACATTGAAACAATTTTAGAAAAATTGAAGGAACGTTCAACTAACTAAAAAACTGATTATCATTTATTTATATAAATGATGTGTAAATAATAAAAACGCTTGTTTAACAAGCGTTTTTCAATTCTAAAGTTAATCTTTTAATTTCTTTAATTAAAGGAGTATAAGTATTATTATCATTAAAATCAACTCCACAATCTTTTAAAATTTCAAGAGGTTCTTTATAACATCCAGATTTTAAGAAATTAATAATATTATTGTTTCCTTTTTTAAAGTCATCATATAATTTGTAACTTGCCACTAAATCAATTGCATATTTATAAACATAAAATGGTGAATGAAAGAAATGAGAAATATAAGGTCAATGATAAACTTGGCGATCTTTATCATCAAAAATGTCATAACCATATTCATTTTCTTTATCTTTAAATAATTTCATTAAATTTTCACTAGTAATTGGTTCATTATTTGCAACCATTTTATGAGCACTATATTCAAAATCTGCAAATTGAATTTGGCGATAAAAAGTTGAAACTAAATCAAAGATTCTTTGTTGTAGTAAATAGATTTTTTCATCTTTGTTTGTTGTATTTGAATATAAATAATCAAATAAGATGTGCTCATTAAAAGTTGAAGCTACTTCTGCAAGAATGATTGGATAATCATTCAAAGGATATTTTTGATTTTGATCTGAAAATAATGTATGAACAGAGTGTCCAATTTCATGAGCTAATGTATTTAAAGATGATAATTTATCATCTCAATTCATTAAAATTATGGGATCAACTCCAGTTCCTCCTGAAGAATAGGCTCCATCCACTTTAGTAGTATCTTCATAATAATCAATCATGTTATCTTGCATTGCAATTTCTAAGTTTTGACTATATTCTTTTCCTAAAACTGACAATGATTCTTTAACAATTGCAATTCCTTCATCAACACTAAATTTTTTATTATATTCTTTTGCTAATTTTAATTCACGATCTGTTGTAAAGAATTTAGTTAAACCTAATTTGTCTTTTATTAAAAGATAATAGTCCTTTAATACATCAATTGATTGTTTTGCTACGCTCAATAATTTTTCATAAATTTGAGTTGTAACTTGATCATTAAATAATGACATTTCTAAAGCACTTGTATAATTGCGTACTTTAAAATCCTCAGTTTGTTTTAATAAAATGCTCTCATAGATTTTGGCATAACTATATTTTCGATCAACAACATTTTTGAAATAAATATCTCAAACTTGTTTTCTTAGTTCTTGCTCTTTAATAGCATCACTATCTTCAAGTATTGTTTTAAATAATGTAGTATCAACTAATTGTTCAACATTATTTATCATTAATTTATGTTCTTGCTTATCTGCATATGATAAAGTATCATACAATTCTGCAGTTGCACCTCGACTTCTTTCAATTTTTGAAAGCAACTCTTCTGCATCATTTTCAAGAATATGTTTTGATTTTTTAAATATTTTTTTAAACATAAATTTATATGATTCAAATTCACTATCAGTTAAATATTGCTCAATTTGTTCTTGGTTAATCTTGATAATTTCTGGAGTTACAAAACTTAAATCAATAGCAACTTGACTCATTGCATTAGAAAATAATGCATCTAATTCTTGAAATTCACTATTTGTTTGATCAATGTCATACATATGAATATATTGATTTAATTTTGCAACAATAAAATCAATTTCTTTATCTAAAGTTAGATAGATTAAAAATTCTTTTTTATTATTAAGTTTATTTTTTAATTTACTAATTTGTTGAGCTTTATCTATAACTAAATTTAAGTCATCCTTTCACTGTTGACTGTTTTTATATAGTTTTGAAAAATCTCATTTATATTTATTATCTGCTTGATGTCTTTTCATACACTTATTATATAAAATTCATTTGGATTTTATTTTTTATTTAGTTATTACTCTAGTCTTTCAATTCCAGTCAAGTTGATAAAAAAAGTAACCAAATTATTTTGGTTACTTTTTTATTTATAACAATTATTTTAATAATTCAAACATTGTTCTTGTCATTGGTGCTCTACCACGTCTGTTAATATCTGCTGTTGCTGCGATATCTAAGTGGATGTATTCTTTTTCTTCTGCAAATGAATCTAAGAATGCAGCTGCAGTTGATGAACCAGCTTCTCTACCTGGTTCTGAGTTTGTAAGGTCTGCTACTTTTGAACATTGCATTGCTTTTAAATGTTCTTTAATTAAAGGTTGTCTTCAAACTGGTTCTTGAGCTGATTTTGCAGCTTGTTCAAATTCTGAATAGAAACCATCATGTTTTGAAAATGTTCCAGTGAATCATCTTCCTAAAGCAATTGCAATTGCCCCAGTTAATGTTGCCACAGTAATAACTCTTTCTGCTTTTTGATTTCTAATAGCATAAGTAATTCCATCAGCTAATACTAATCTTCCTTCTGCGTCAGTGTTTGTAATTTCTACAGTTTGTCCGTTCATTGAAGTAACAACAGATTCAGTTAATGTTGCTTTTCCCCCAATTCTGTTATCTGTCAATAATCCAACTGAAATAACATTACATTTTGCTTTTCTTTTTGCTAAAGCCATAACTGTTGAAGAAACAATTGCAGATCCAGACATATCAAATTTCATATTTTCTAAGAAGTTTGAAGGTTTTAAGTTATATCCCCCAGAGTCAAATGTAATTCCTTTACCTACAAGTGCAGTTCTTTTTTGACTTGGATCTCCAACATATTCTAAAACTACAAGTCTTGGTTCGATATGACTTCCAGCGTTTACTCCTAAAAATAATCCCATTTTCATATCTTCGATTTGTTTTTTATCATAGATTGTTACTTTGATTCCATCAATTTCTTTTGCTTTTTGTTCAATTCTGTTTGCAATTTCAACTGATGTACCAATATTTGGTGGTAAGTCTTGTAAATCTCTCGCAAAGTTTACAAATTCAATTTTAACTTCTGATTCTTCAAAGATTGAAGTATATTTTGCATCAAAAATTAAGTCGTATGATTTTTGTTTAACAGTTTCTTTTTTTAGTTCAACCACTTGGTGTGCTCAAAACATAAATGCTTCTGTTAATACTTGGAATGTTTCTTCTTTGTTTTCAAAGATTTCTACAAATGAATTTAAATCAACATTTAAATCGTATTTATTTGAACTAACAAAGTTTTCAACAACTTTTTTTAATCCTTCTAAATCAGTTTTTGGGTCTAAACAAATGTAAATTGTTTTATCTTCAGATACTAAAGTAGCTACCCCAGCTTCTTTAATAACAACACTGTTCACATTACTATCTTTAGTAATAGCTTTTAGTGTCAATTCGTATGAATTTTTATTACTTGTTATCATGTTTTTCCATCTCCCTTGATATATAAATAATAATACCACTTTAAAATATTAATCAATTAAAAACTTATTTTTACAAATCTTATTGCGACAAATTCCATAAATATAAAGTCTAAATTTTGCTGCATTTTTATCATAAGTTAAATAAGTTCTAGCAACTCCATGACCAAAGTCACAGCGCATTTTCCTATTGGCATATTTTTTATTAATGTTAGTGTATCAAGATTTAAAATGATAAATATAATACGTTTCTTTTTTTAGTCTTGCATTTTGATCTGGTTCAATTTTTAAAACTGTAAAACGAAGGTTTTCAATTTTACTTTCTTTTTTGCGGATCTTTGCAGACTCTTTATTTTTAATATTAAAGTTGTAAATATGTTTTTTTCATCGCTTTAAAATATCAATTGATTCACCCACATATGTAAATTTTAATTCTCCCTTTTTATTTAATGAAAATATCAGATAAACTCCCTGAATTTCATTGCCTAATTCTTTAATTGTTTCAACATCATAAATAGTATGAGTTTTGATAACTTCTAAAATTACTTTATTGCAATATTCAAGACTAGCTTGTTTATATTTTTCATCACGACTAACTTTAGCCTTATAGATGTATTTATATTTTCTTTTAAATTCTAGACTCATCTTATAAAGCTCCTTGCCTAAATTTTATAATAAAAAATGACAATTATGATAATTGTCATGTAATTATTCCCCCACTTAATATTTTAGAATTTGAATTTGATAAAATAATAAATGTATCATTTAAGTCTGCAATATAATCTTCATTAAATTCATGGTCTCTAACTTCGATTATAATATCTTCAATACTCAAAAATGATGCCTTTGCATACAATTGATTATTTATAATTTCTATTATTCTATTATAGTCATCACCAATTTTTAATTCTTCTAAAGAAAATCAACCTGAATCTAATTCAATAGCTTTTGGTTTAATCACAGAAACAGTTTTCAAATATTTAAAATCATCATTAAATCTAATATAAATATTTGAATTAAATCCTAAATATTCTTGATTATCATGTTCTGGAGAAATATTTAAACCATAAACATCAAGATCAAAATCAGATTTTTCTACTAAATATTTATCTCCAATTAACCCAATTTGTTTAAAATAAATATTAATTTTCTCTATAAAGATTAATTTTGCTTCTTCAACACTTAAACCAGCTTGAATACTTAAAAAATCTTTAATAACATTATCAAATATTTTTGATTCTATTATATTTATATTTTTTCCAAAATAACGCTCACTTTCAAATAATGCTTCAATTGTAAATATGTCATCATCAAGTGCAAGATATTCAAGATTAAATTCAATGTCTAAATCTTCTCTTTGAATTTTAATATCTAAATGTTGTTCTCAATCATTGCCAAATATTTGTTCTAACTTTTTAGATATCTCATTATATGAATCAACCATTTCTAATGAAACTTTCATTTTTGAAATATCAATTCTACTTTCAAAGACAATTATTGTTTTTGAATTAGTAATATACTTTGAATTATTGATTGCAGTGATTCTTATTGATTGGCCTTCTATAAGAGCAAAATCTTCTAGTTGCTCAATATTTTGATCATCAACATAAATTCCATAGTCATTTAAATACTCAATATTATTATTAATATTTACCATTTCAGTTTGAACAATAGTTTTTATATTTTCTTTTGTTTGATTTATTTTAAAACTCAAATTCAAACTCTCTATTGAATATCTTGATTCATTAATTACAACTCTTTTATCATTATATGGTGTTTTTGTTTTATCTAATATTTGAATAATTAAAACATCTCTATATCAAATGATTGTGTTATCATTTAATTCTTGAGTTAAACCCTCTTTTTCAATTAATAATTTATAATCACTATATTCTATATTTAAACCCTGACTTTGAATTTCTCTTCAAACTTTTGCTTTAATGATTTTTCCACTATCACCAGGTCTTATATCATTAAAATTAGGTAAATTATAATAATATGATGTTCCACATGAAACTGCAAAACTCATTACTGGACTACAAATTATATTTATAGAAGTTAAAATAACTAATAGTTTCTTCATATTATTTTACCTCCACAAATATAGAACTAGTTAAATCTATAATTTTTGAATCATAAACACTTCTTATAGAAATAAAATCTTTTTCTTGAGCAATATAGCTGTCATATTCAGAAACTTCTATTTCTTTTGAATCTCTCACAATTGCTTCAAATTTTCAATCATATAAATATTTAATTCTAGTTTCAATATTATAGTTTATTAATAAATAATTAATTAAAACACTTTTAACATTCTCTTTAATTTCTTCCATATTATCTCCAACATTTATAGTTATATTAATTTTTGAAGAAGGAATTAAAATCTTTTCAAAATTAAAAATAAAACTTATTTCACCTTTTATGTTTTCTGAATTTGGAACTGAAACTATGCTTATTATGTCTTTATCAACCAGTTCTTCTTCATAGTTACTATTATTTATTGAGTTTTCATTAACATTTATTACAATATCATCAGCTGAAAATGAATCTATGTTAGTTGATAAATAATCTATTGCTAAAGTTTGAATTTCTTCATATCTTGTAGCTGGAGAAATTTTCACAAAAATATCTTCTCCATCAAATTCTGAAATATCAATTCTTTCATCTTTTTTAGGATTAACTTTTACTTCTTTAATACCTGTAAATAATTTTGTTTCATATGAAGGCATTATAATTACAATGTCATCTTTTTTGGAAGTGTATTCTGAAGTTAATTCAAATAATTGATCGTCTTGTTCAATTACTATTAAAAAATCAGTAATACTTGCATCTAAAGAAAATTTTTTTGCTTCAAATAAAATTTTAGTTTCAATAGCATCTTGATTTTGGTCTTCAAAAATTTCAAGTTCTAGCTTTTTTAAATTATATTTTTCTATAATTTCATCAGGTTTTGTACCACAAGAAATAACACTAGCAGTATTGACTGTTAAAAATATAGACCCCAAATAATACATTATTTTTTTCATTACATCATCCTTTTTATAATTATATAATATGAAATAATAAAAAAATTCTCCTAATCAGAGAATTTTTTTATTATATTTTGTTTTTTATTATTCAACGATTGAAACAACAGTTCCAGCACCAATAGTTCTTCCACCTTCACGGATTGAGAATTTAGTACCTTGTTCAACAGCGATTGGTTTAATTAATTCAACAACTAATTCAACGTTGTCTCCAGGCATAACCATGTCTGTTCCTGCTGGTAAAACAACTTCACCAGTAACATCTGTAGTTCTAAAGTAGAATTGAGGACGGTATTTGTTAAAGAATGGTTTGTGACGTCCACCTTCTTCTTGAGTTAAAGCATAAACTGATGCGTTTAATTTTGTATGTGGTTTAATTGTTCCAGGTTTTGCAAGAACTTGACCTCTTTCGATGTCTTCTCTGTTAACCCCTCTTAATAAAGCACCAACGTTATCTCCAGCTTCAGCAAAGTCTAGTAATTTTCTAAACATTTCTAATCCTGTAACAACAACTTTTTTGCTATCTTCAACTAATCCTACGATTTCAACTTCTTCGTTTACTTTAATAACTCCTCTTTCAACTCTACCTGTTGCAACTGTACCACGTCCTGTAATTGTGAATACGTCTTCAATAGGCATTAAGAAAGTTTTGTCTGTATCTCTAGTTGGAGTTGGAATGTATTCATCAACTGCGTTCATCAATTCTTCCACTCTTTCAACTCATTTAGCTTCTCCGTTTAATGCACCAAGAGCAGATCCTCTAATAACAGGTGCTCCATCTCCATCAAAGTCATAAGCTGATAATAAGTCTCTAACTTCCATTTCAACTAAATCAATTAATTCTTCGTCGTCAACCATATCACATTTGTTTAAGAATACAACGATAGCTGGAACTCCAACTTGTCTTGATAACAAGATGTGTTCTCTAGTTTGAGGCATTGGTCCATCAGTTGCAGCAACTACTAGAATACCTCCATCCATTTGTGCAGCCCCTGTAATCATGTTTTTAACATAATCGGCGTGACCTGGACAGTCTACGTGAGCGTAGTGTCTTTTATCTGTTTTATATTCAACGTGTGATGTATTAATTGTAATACCACGTTCTCTTTCTTCAGGAGCGTTATCGATATTTGCGTAATCTTTAAATTCTGCTCCACCTTTTTCTGCCAATACTTTAGTAATAGCAGCTGTTAATGTAGTTTTACCGTGGTCAACGTGTCCAATTGTTCCAATGTTAACGTGAGGTAAACTACGGTCAAATGATTCTTTTGCCATGTTTTTTCATTCCTTTCATTTTGTGTTTACGACAAAATGTCCTTATAATTTTAAATACATTTCATCTAAAATACAATAGTTTTATACTAATGATAAATAAATAATACCCTATAAATAAAGATTATTTACCTGCTTTTTTAATAATTTCTTCAGCAATGTTTTTTGGTGCTTCATTGTAGTGACTGAAAATCATAGTGTAATTTCCACGTCCTTGAGTAAATGATCTTAACTCTGTTGCATATCCAAACATTTCTGATAGAGGAACTTTTGCTTTAACTGTTTGTGCATTTCCTCTTTGTTCTGATCCTTCGATTAGACCACGTTTTGATGAAATGTTACCCATTACATCTCCGTAGTATTCATCTGGAACTGTTACTTCAACTGACATGATTGGTTCTAATAGAACTGGATTAGTTCTTTTAGCAGCTTCTTTCAATGCCATTGATGCAGCAATTTTATATGCCATCTCGTTTGAGTCGACATCATGGTATGATCCATCAACGATTGTTGCTTTAACATCGATCATTGGATATCCTGCAACAACCCCGTTTTGTAGAGCGTTTTCTAAACCAACTCTTGCAGCATTGATGTATTCTTTTGAAATTTTTCCCCCAACAATTTTGTCAACTCATTCAAACCCTTTATCATGATTTGGTTCGAATTCAATCACAACGTGTCCATATTGTCCACGTCCTCCTGATTGTTTAACATATTTTCCTTCAGCTTTTGTAGCTTGGCGAATTGTTTCTCTATATGAAACTTGAGGTGCTCCAACATTAGTTTCAACTTTGAATTCACGTTTCAAACGATCAACTAAAATATCTAAGTGTAATTCACCCATTCCAGCAATAATTGTTTGTCCTGTTTCTTCATCAGTATAAGTTCTAAATGTTGGATCTTCTTCTGATAATTTGTTTAATGAAATCCCCATTTTTTCTTGATCCGCTTTTGTTTTTGGTTCAAGAGCTAAGTGGATAACTGGTTCAGGGAACACCATTGATTCTAAAATAATTGAATTTTTTTCATCAGTTAGTGTATCTCCAGTTGTTGTGTCTTTCAATCCAACAGCTGCTGCAATATCTCCAGCATATACTTGTTCGATTTCTTCACGGTTGTTGGCATGCATTTTTAATAAACGTCCAACTCTTTCTTTTTTATCTTTTGTTGCATTTAATACATAACTTCCTTTGTTTAATACTCCAGAATAAACTCTAAAGAATGTCAATTTCCCAACAAATGGGTCAGTCATAATTTTAAATGCTAAAGCTGAAAACGGTTCATCATCTGAAGAATGTCTAACAGCTTCTGTTCCATCAGGTAAAATTCCTTTAATAGCAGGAACGTCTAATGGAGTTGGTAAGTAATCAACAACAGCATCAAGTAATAATTTAACACCTTTGTTTTTAAATGCAGATCCAGCTAATACTGGGAAAAATTCTGCAGAGATTACTCCCTTACGAATTGCAGATTTTAATTCAGGAATAGTGATTTCTCCCCCATCCAAGAATTTCATCATTAATTCTTCATCATATTCAACAGCAGATTCAATTAATTGTCCTCTTAATTCTTCTGCAGTAGCTTTTAAGTCTGCTGGAATTTCGATTTCTTTTGCAATTTCTTCTGCTGCACCGTCAAATCCTCAAGCTTTCATTTCTACTAAGTCAATGATTCCTGAAAATTGATCTTCAGCACCAATTGGTAATTGAATTGGTGATGCTTTTGCACCCAATCTATCTCCAATTGTTTTTACTGAGTATAAAAAGTCAGCTCCAGTTTTGTCCATTTTGTTAACAAAAACAATTCTTGGAACTCTATAAGTTGTTGCTTGTCTTCAAACAGTTTCAGTTTGAGGTTCAACCCCACTTTGTCCATCTAATACCGCAACTGCTCCATCTAATACTCTTAATGATCTTTCAACTTCAACTGTGAAGTCAACGTGACCAGGAGTATCAATGATGTTAAAACGGTGGTCTTTTCAGAATGCAGTTGTTGCAGCTGAAGTAATTGTAATACCACGTTCTTGTTCTTGAGCCATTCAGTCCATTTGTGACTCACCTTCGTGAGTTTCACCAATTTTGTGAATTTTACCTGTGTGGAATAAAATACGTTCTGTTGTTGTAGTTTTTCCCGCATCAATATGAGCCATAATACCAAAGTTACGAGTCATATCTAAACTAAATTCTCTTGGCATAGTTTTTTTCTCCTATATCATCTATTATCAACGATAATGTGCAAATGCTTTATTAGCTTCTGCCATTTTGTGAGTATCTTCACGTTTTTTAACAGATCCACCAATTCCATTTGATGCATCAATAATTTCATTTGCTAATCTATCAACCATTTCTTTTTCATTTCTTAATCTTGAATAGTTAATTAATCATCTTAATGCTAATGTAACTTTTCTGTCAGTTGAAACTTCAACAGGTACTTGATAGTTGGCCCCACCAATACGACGCACTTTTAATTCTAAGTGAGGTTTGATGTTTTCAATAGCCTTGTTAAATACTTCAATAGCACTAGTTCCAGTTTTTTCTTGGATCTTTTCAAATGCTTTATAAAGAATATGTTGTGCAGTTCCACGTTTTCCGTCTAACATAATTTTGTTAACAGCTCTTGTAACTAATTTTGAGTTATAAACTGGATCTGGTAGTACATCTCTTTTTTCTGCTTGATGTTTACGCATGCTATTTCACTCCTTTCGTTTTCATTTATTTTGAATTGTTATTTAATGTGTTCTTACACTCTTATTTTTTTTCTTTAGGTCTTTTTGTTCCGTATAATGAACGAGATTGCATTCTACCGTTAACTCCAGTAGTATCAAGTGTTCCACGGATAATGTGGTAACGTACCCCAGGTAAGTCTTTTACCCTTCCCCCACGAATTAAAACAACACTATGTTCTTGTAGGTTGTGTCCTTCACCAGGAATATATGCAGTTACTTCCATACCATTTGTTAATCTTACCCTTGCATACTTACGTAAAGCAGAGTTAGGTTTTTTAGGTGTCATTGTTGCAACCCTTGTACAAACACCTCTTTTTTGAGGAGAAGAAATTCTTGTTACTTTTTTAAGCAAAGTATTTACCCCTCTGTTTAAAGCAGGCGCTTTAGTTTTTCAAGTTTTTGCTTTTCTTGGTTTTCTAACTAATTGGTTAATTGTTGCCATTTTGAGTTTCCTCCTTTCCACAATACCGAGTGTATTGTATACACACAAAATATATTATATATTAAAAAACACAAATTCCTTAGATAATTTGTGTTTTTTAAATATGTTTATTGCTAAAAATCTTGATTAATACAAGTTAATATTTGGAATTATATTATTAAATGCTTCTTGGGGCATCATATTTTCTTGCAATGGATAAATTAAAGTTAATCTTAATAAGAAAACAAATAAATATTGAGCATTCATGTATTCCATAAACATTTGCACACGTTTGTCACTCATTTCATCAACATTTAATTGTGATAATTTTTCATAACAGTTTTTGTATGATAGATTAAATTCTAAGATATTTTCCATAAATAAACTAAATGCCTGTTGAGCTTCTAAATTTTTAACTTTTGTTAATAATTTATTTAAGTTATCAAAGATAATTAAAGGATCTTTGCTTAATTCTAATTCATCAAACATTTCTGTTAACTCATTTGCTTTTACTCCTAAAGCTTGAACTCCAGTTGCAACAATTAAGTCAACTCCTCCCATTTGTTCAATTACTTTAGTTGGTAGTTTTTCATTTTCTAAGTTCTTGTCAATTGACATTAAAACAATAACTGAGTTTTGCAAAATAGCTAATAAATGGTTGATAATAATTAGCTTATCTAGATTTTCATCAATTACTTTTCAATCTCCAAATGTTTTGTCTAACTCTACTCCAAATGTTTCAATATCTTTTCTTTTTGTTAAATGATCATTTTTTTCAAAAAACTCACTAATATTTTTAGGAAATTCAAAATCCTTTTGAGAATTTTGTTTGAAATTAACATATACTTCATCAACAACATTTACAATTATATTTTCATATTCAATTGGTTTAATTTGTTTCATTTTTTTGACTCACTTTTCTATACTTATTAATAATACCTTATTTTTTTATTATAATAATAGATATATGAGTAGAGGAGAAAATGAATATGGTTTGAGGAGAATCCAATTCACGTGAGTTTTTAGATTGAGCAGATTTTTGTCGCAATAATGCTTTAAAACAACGTGGTGTCAATAATAGTGGTGGTCCAAATTTTCAAAGTGATCACTCATCAGGTGCTTATCAAAGTGCAAAAGAAACTATTTTAAATTTAATTCAAAAAAATCGCACAATTAGTGTGCAACAATTATATAACACTATGCCTCTGGATTTATTAACAAATCCCACAACAAAACATGTGATGTTACAGTTGTATTATGAGGACAATTTACAAATTCAAAGTCAACAAACAAATAATAGTGATCGTGAAACTAACTTTGTTTTGGTCTTTGTTAAACGTGCACCAAAACCACAAAGTGCACCAAAAATGCCAAATGCGCCTCAAAAGAAACAATCAAATATTGAAGATTTAATTGATAATGATTGACGTGCTTCAGGAAGAAAATTGGATTTTGATAAAAAAGAACTTCCAAAGAGAGAAGAATTAAATATTAATTTAAAAAGAAATCCTCAACCAACTTTAAATGTTCAAGGTGTTAAACCTGTAGTTGATGTTAGAGATAAAGTTAAACCTCCAAAAATTGATCAAATTCAACCAAAAGTGATTACACCAAAACCAATTGAAATTCCAGAAATTAAAAATGAAAGTATAACCTACATTGAAATTCCAAAACCAAAACCAGAAATCAAAGAAGAAATTATTCAGCCAACTGTATCACTTAACTTACAATTTAGACCTGAACCAAATAAAGTTGAAGTGGCAATTGAAGATAAAGTTTTCTATGGTTTAAGTGCTTATGAACTTTACTTTATTGAAGCATTTTTAGCAGATGCTCTTCATAAAGAAGAAAATAAAGAATACGTTAAAATCACAAAAGAAATTGTTAAAGCAAGAGCTGATGTAATTTACTTACAAAATAAGGATTCAATTAATTTCTTTTTAAAAATTTTAATTGCCCTATTATGTCTTGTAATTATAGGAATCTTTATTGCTATGGCTGTTTCAAAAAATAAAGTTAGAGCAAAAGCATTTAAAGATTATAATAAACAGTTAAAAATTGCAGGATATGTCAATATGAAATCACAATTAAAAGAAAAACACCCAAAAATTATAGAATTTTAAAAATTTCTTGTTTTTTAAATAATTAGTGTTATTATCTATATAGATAGTTATCTATATAGATAAAGATCTAAAAGGAGGAAATCAATATGATTTATATTACAGATGGATGTACATGCCAAAATTGCACATGTGAAAATTGCGATTGTAAATAATAAAAAGAGTTAGATATTTTTAATCTAACTCTTTTTATTACAATTGTCACAATTATATGGTTTTGAACGAACTACTTTAAAGAACTCTTCTAATTCTTTAAAACCCTTTTCATTTATTGAATAGAATTTTGAATTTTTATTCTTTGTTGATGTAATTAATCCTACTTCTTCAAGTAATTTTAAATGATAGCTTAAGGTTGGTTGAGTAATATTTAATTCAACCAGTATATTTTGGGCACATTTATCACATTCACAACCACAAATTCTATTTAGAATTTTTAATCTTGTTGGATCACTAAGAACTTTAAATATTTGTGCATATTCTTTAAAATTTGTTTCCATAAATATCTCCCTTTTTGATTATACTTGAATGGTGTAAATAAAAAGAAATGTATTTCTACATTTCTTGTTTTTTTCATTTACTTTTTAAGATTTTAAATTCCCCAACTAAAATTTTAATTTCATTTTTTTGATTTTTTACATCAATTTTTGCAGCTTTAATTGATTCTTTTGATTTTCCTAAAGCAACTTCTTTTTCAACTTTTTTAGCTTTTAATTCAGCAACTTTTGCTTTGTATTCTTCTTTTGTCATGTTGTTATTTCTCCTTAAATAGATTTTTCAAATACATTATTAAGTTTATACTTTTTTAAAATATAGTCAAACTCTTCAAAATTAAACATTTTAAGTCTAAAAATAAAATCCTCTTTAAATCTATTCAAAATTAACAAAATATTTTGTTTGTCATAACTTATTCTTTTTTGCTGTTTTATTTAAATTATTATTTCATGGTGCATAGACTCTAAAACCCATTTTGCCACAATTTTCTTTATTTTTTAATATTCCTTGTTTTAATAAAATTTCTTTATTAAATTTAAAATATCCCCCTATTTTGTCATCTAAAACAAAAATAATTAATTCATCAATGTTTTCATCAGATGAAAAAGGTTCATTTATACCTTCATTATTTTTTTTATAAAAAACAACAAAATAGCCATTCTTAGTTGGTGTTTTTTTAGCTAATCTACTTTTGTAAGTTTTGTTTTCATAAATAAATTCTGTGCCTTCATAATGTTCATTGTCTTTTTCTATATTTATTTCAACTTTAGAAGAAAATATAGAATTTAATCTATCAATTGTTTTCATTACAAGTCCTTAAAATTAAACTTAAATTCATCTGATATTTTTTTATAAGCAATTGTTTGTCCGTCATCTAAAGTTTTATCATACATAAAAACTCCATAAAATTGATATTGTGATTTTTTAGTACCTTTAAAAGTTTGTTTAAAAACAATAAACTGGGTTTTTGTAGCTATAAGTTTATCAATATCTTTTAACCTCTTTTGAAGATCTTTTTGAGCATTAAAATTATAAATATATAAACCATCATTTGATACTCAGTTGTAGTATCCCTCACTTAATTTTTGGTCTAAATCATATTCTTCATCCACATTTAAACATCAAATTTGTTCCACTTCATTTAGGTTATAACCTTTTTGTAATTGACTTATTCCATTGTAATCTGTAAATAAGCGTGCAATTACATCAGCTATTTTTTCAAAATAAATTTCATCACTTGTAGTTATTTTCTTTTCATTTAATATTTTTGAAAAAACTTGTTCCATTGTTTATCGTCTCCTTATTTTTATATTATATTAATTAATCTTCTTTTTTTATAAGAATAAATTAATATAATAAAACAATTTGAATATTGACAAACTTGTTTTTTATTTTAAATGTTTGATAAAATAATACCAAGGTGATTAAAATGAATTACAAAAAAAGTTTAAAGAAATTAAGACAATATCATTATAAGTGATGAAACGTAACGATCATTGTAATTTTCTTTCCACTAGTTTGACTAATGAGTTGGCTTTGTTCAAAAATATTCCTTGGATATTTATTTAATTACAAACGTAGTGGAACTACAAAAAAAGGAATTGAATTAAATAGTTATGAACATTTATTAGATGATCTTGCCAATAAAAAAGTTTCTGAATTTGATATTGAAAAAGATCAAATTCGTGAATTTAACATTGGAAAACTAAGTGAACAAATCAGTGCTCTGATTGTTAGAAATAAAAAATCAACTAAATGAGTAATTGGTTTGCATGGTTTTAAAAGAAATAAGTATATTGGTTTAAGAAATGTTTATCATTTTTATAAACAAGGATATAACATTATAACTTTTGATGGTTATGCTCATGGAAAAAGTTATGGAGTTAAATCTGACTTTGGAGTAACTAATGCAAAACTTTTAAATGAAGTTATTTCTTGAGTTAAAAATAGTTTTGAAGTTAGTGAAATTGGAGTATTAGGTGTAAGTATGGGAGCTGCAAGTTCATTGCAATTTGTAAATACTTATTATAAAGATAATAAAATTGATTGATTAATAGCAGATTGTGGTTTTTCAAATGCTGTTCATCAAATTAGATTTTTCTTACAAAAATATTTATTAATTCCTTGATGATTAATGTCATTAGGTATAAACAAAAATATGAGAAAGAAAACAAAAACCAACATTAAAGAAGTTAACTTATTAAAATTGGATCAATCAATTTCCGATTTAAGAATTTTGTTTATTCATGGAAAACAAGATGACTTTATTATGTATCACAATTCTGTTGTGATGTATTACTTAAAAACAAATCAAGAACCTGAACATAAAAGTTATATTAAAATTTATGATAATGCAAAACATTCAAGCTCAATGCATATGAACTTAAATGATTACCATAAACTAACACTAAACTTTATAAATAAAAAAATGGTTAGCTAACCATTTTTTTATTTATTAAATTACACATGCATCACATTCATAATTTTCACTATCTTCTAAAACTTCTTGTCTTACTCTAACATAATAAATTGAGGCACATCCTTTTTTGAATGCACGAATGTATGCTTTGTTTAAATCTCTTGTTGTTACTTTATCTGTCATAAATAAAGTTAATGAGATTGCTTGATCAACGTGTTGCTGAGCTGCAGCTGCAATATCTATAATTGGATCTGGTCCAACTTCATAAGCGCCAAGAGAATAATAACCAATATTGTCAAAATTCATTTTATATGCAGGCACATATACTCTTCCAAGTTTTCCTTCTTTTCTAACTTCAACTGGTGCAACCACTGGTTGAAGACTTGGTGTACAAGATGATAAATAACTAATTGAACCAGTTGGTGCAACAGCAAGTAAGTGAGAGTTCGCTAGTCCTGTTTTTTTAATTTCACTTACTAAATTAATTCAATCTTGTTTTGAAGGAATTGAAATATTATATTTAGTGAATATATTCTTAACTTTTTCAAATTCAGGTGTCCATTTATTTTCATCACAAGTTGTATATTTGTCAAAATAAGTTCCATCAGCAAATTTTGTTTTTTCAAAATTTTTGAATTTACCAAATTTAATTGCTAATTTATTTGAAGCTTTAAATGAATTGTAAGCCATTGCATAGAAAAACATATTTGTAAAATCAACTGCTTCAGGGGCATTATAATATATTTCATTAGTTGCAAGAAAACCATGTAGGTTCATTGCACCAAGTCCAACAGCATGATTATTTTTATTTCCATTTTCAATTGAAGGTGCACTTGATAAACTTGAAGTTCTTGAAACATGATCAAGTGCTTTAATTGATTCAAAAATCATATTTTCAAATTCACTTCCTGCTTCCATTGCTTTTGCAATGTTGATACTTCCTAAGTTACAACAAATATCTTCTCCAACTTTTTTAAAACTTAAATCTTCATTAAATTCACTTGGAGTTGAAACTTGAACAATCTCACTACACAAGTTACTCATAACAATTCTTCCTGGATGTGCATTTCTATTATTAACAGTGTCATCAAATAAAATATAAGGATATCCACTTTCAAAATGTAATTCTGCAATTACTTGAAATAATTTTCTTGCATTGATAAAAGTTTTTTTAATTTCTTTATTGTTAATCATGTTGTCATATTCTTCTGTAATTGAAATATCTGACATTGGTTTTTTATAAACTCTTTCAACATCATAAGGACTGAATAAAGCCATCTCTTTATTTTCTTTTGCAAGTTCAAAAGTAATATCTGGAATTACTAATCCAAGTGAAAGAGATTTGATTCGAATTTTTTCATCAGCATTTTCTCTTTTTGTATCTAAAAATTGTAAAACATCTGGGTGGTGAGCATTTAAATAAACTGCACCAGCTCCCTGACGTTGTCCAAGTTGATTTGCATATGAAAATGAATCTTCCAAAATTTTCATAACAGGAATTACACCTGTTGCTTGGTTTTCAATATTTTTAATTGGTGCGCCAAACTCTCTGATGTTTGTCAAACATAATGCAACTCCCCCACCTCTTTTTGAAAGTTGGAGTGAAGTTGTTACTGCTCTACCAATTGATTCCATATTATCTTCAACTCTTAATAAATAACAAGAAATATATTCTCCTCGTTGTTGTTTTCCTGCATTTAAAAATGTTGGCGTAGCTGGTTGAAATCTTCCAAGCATAATTTCTTTTGAAATATTTTTAGCTTCTTCAATATCTCCTCCACCAAAGAAAATCGAATTCATAAAAACTCTATCTTCATAATTTTCTAAATAAAGTTTTTGATCAAAACTTTTTAATGCATATGCATTATAAAATTTTAATGCTCCCATGAAACTTGGAAACTCATGATTATATTCATTTAATTGTTCTCTTAATGAAATTAAATCTTGTAAATTATATTTTCCAATTAATTCTTTATCTCAATAATCATTTTGTGTTAAATAATTTATTTTTTCTTCAAAGTTTTTGAACTTCATTCTTTTAACTTCAATTTCATTATCAATATATTTTTTTGCAGCTTGACGATCAATTTCAAAATTTGATCCATTTTTTTCAAATATTTTTACACGCGCATTCAACGCAATGTACTCGTCTAAACTATTTTTATTTAAATTGTTGCTCATTTATTTTTACCTACTTTTCTCAAAACTCTTTTAAAATTTGTTTTACTTGTTCAACATCTCCTGCTGTACCAAGTAATTCAAATTGGTATAACAATGGAACGTTTAATTTTTTTGAAATGATTGGTCCAGCAATTGCAAAAGTATCACCAAAATTTGTATTACCCGAAGCAATTACTCCTTTACAATAATTTCTATTAACCTCATTATTTAAAAAATTAATTACTGGTTTAGGAACTGCTCCCTCAATTTTGTTTCCCCCAGCTGCATAAGTTGGAGTTATTAAAACATAATCCCTATCCATTCTTAATTTATTTTCAACTTCCATTGGTATTCTTGAATTATCGATTGCTAATTTTTCTATAAATCTATGTGTATTATTTGATCTTGATGAGAAATATACGACATGAATATTTCCACTTGGTTTAATAACTACATCAGAAGAAACCATCACTATATCTTTGTGCATGGTTTAAAAATCTCAGTCATCATCATCTGTCTCTTCAGTTACTCCCATAATGTATGAAGATCCATTACCTGAAAAGAAATCATGATTTTCATCTGCTCTTGCAGATAATTGTGTAAATATTTCTGGTTCTATTTTTGTTTCTTCTAATGTAAATGGTGATTCATATCCTAAGTTTTGTAAAAATTTTCCTGCGTTGTAAACACTAAAGCGAATTGCATCTTCTGCTAATCCAAATCCATCATACAACTCATGTAAATATTTTTTTTCTAAATCAATTAATTTGTACAATAAATCAAAAACAAATTCTTTCATTTCTTTTTGTTTTTCAGCACTTAGTTTTTCAACTTTTCTTTGATACTTATACCCACTGTAATAATTGTGAATCACTTTGTCTCTTAAAATTAAGCGAATGATATCTGAAGTATTTGGCAATTTACCTCTTGCAGATAAATAGAATGGTAAATAAAATCCACCATACAATAAAAATCCAGGCATTAAAGCCGCAGCCACTTTTGATTTAAGTGGATCTTTATCTACATAATAAGGAATTAATTCTTTTGCTCTATCTTGAAGTGATTGAGTATCAATAACTCATTGATGTGCTTCTTCAATTTGGTCACTGTTACATAAAGTTGAAAAGATTGTTCCATAACTTCTTGCATGAACTGCAACCATAAAAGCAAAGTTTGTATAAATTACTTGTTCGTGATCTGTTAAAGAGTGATCAACTTGTGCTACATCTCCAACAGTTGCTTGAATTGAATCAAGTAAAGTTAATCCTGTAAAAGTTCTTGTAACTAATTGTTGCCATTCTGGTGTTAAAGTTTTTCATGAAACTAAATCATTTGATACAGGAATTTTTTCTGGTAATCAAAAATTTTGTGTAACCCTATTTCATACTTCTAAATCTTTTTCATCATTCATCACATTTCAGTTTACACTTCTCATTTTGCCCTGAAAATTATTCATTGCATATTCGATTGGTGAAACTGACTCATTATAATACTTATTTTTCACGTTTTTCATATAATCTCCTTTATTGTTTATAAATAAGGACAACTAAAAAGCATCTCTATAAAGGGATGCTGAATAAATATAAGAAAATTATTTTATTATATACCAAAAAATGGTATTCAAAATAACTCTGTTAATTCATCCCCAGGAATAACATAATTGTGAAAATAGCAGACCGGTCTTCTGGCTTAGCTTCATTTTACTAACTACCCTTCTCAAAACAAATTGTTTCAATGGTTACTTGTAGTTTTCATCAGCATTACAGTTGCTGGGACAGCAAGAGACTTTCACTCTTTTCCCGTACATCTATATTTTCAAGGCTATTTAGTTGTAAAGTTATATTACTATACCCCTAGTAAAATATCTATAACTTTTTTTATAATTATAAAAAATATTTTTTAGACCAATAAATATGCTAATAAAAACTCTCAACCTAAAATTGAGAGTTTTTATTACTTACTATTTGCAATTTTATCTTTATAAAATTGTTTTTTATAATTTATAAAGTCTTTTTGAGCAGCAAGTTCTCTTTCCTTTTTTAAAACATTCTTTTCTTGTTTTAAAATCATTTGAAAACGTTCTTCTAGAGAAGAATCTCCAAGTTGGACTAAATCTAAATAATGTTTTATATCAACTAAATTCATACCTGTATCTTTTAAACACAAAATTGTGCGAATATGTTCTAACCCTTCTTCAGTTGCATAACGACGATTGTTATTGTCTCTTTGCATTCTTGGAAATAAGCCCTTGTCATCATAATAGCGAATTGCAGATTGACTAATATCTAGTAACTTTGAAATTTCTGTTAAATAATATTTTGTCATATTATGATTTATCAATCTGTTTTTCATTGATTTCACTATAGCGATGACCAAGAAGTTCGATACTATCAAGTTGATCTTTAATTTGTTTTAATTCTTCTTGTGTAAATTTTAAATTGACAGCCTCATTATTTTCTTGGATTCTTTCAATTTTTTTAGTTCCAGGAATAGGAACTATTCATTCTTTTTGATTTAATAACCATCCTAAAGCAACTGCTGCTGGAGTTGAATTTTTCTTTTCAGCTATCTCTTTTACAATTTCAACAAGTTTCATGTTTGCTTCTAAATATTGAGGATTATTAAATCTTGGAATTGTATTTCTAAAATCATTTTCTTCAAATACCATGCCTGGTTTAACTGTTCCTGTTAAAAATCCTTTTCCTAGAGGACTAAATGGTACAAAACCAATATTTAACTCTTCTAAAGTTGTTAATAATTCTTTTTCAGGTTCTCTTCAAAACATTGAATATTCACTTTGCACAGCTGTGACTGGACAAATTGCATGAGCTTTTCTAATTGTATTAACTGATGCCTCACTTAAACCTCAATGTTTAATCTTTCCTTGTTCAATTAATTCTTTCATTACAGTTGCTACTTCTTCAATTGGAGTATTTGGATCAACTCTGTGTTGATAATACAAATCAATATAATCAGTTTGTAATCGTTCAAGAGAACCTTCAAGTGCTCGTAAAATGTTTTGGCGACTACTATCTAAACCAACAGCTTTACCATTTTCATATTTAAATCCAAATTTTGTTGCAATTACTACTTTATCTCTCATATCTTTAAATGCTTCACCAAGTAGTGATTCATTAGTAAATGGTCCATAAATTTCTGCAGTATCAAAAAAAGTAATTCCTTTTTCATATGCTGCTCTTAAAACTTTAATGCCTTCTTCAATTGGGGGAAAGGGAGGAAATGACATTGATAATCCCATTGATCCAAATCCCAATTCAGAAACTTCTAAATCTTTTCCTAAAATTCTTTTTTTCATTTTATACCTCATTCTATTGTAAGATTTATAACCTACAATTAAATTATATTTAGTTCAAGTAACTTTAAGTCAAGCAATATTTTAAAAATTAATAAAATAATGAAATCATTTTATTTTCAATCTTTTTTGCTGGTTTATTATAATTCATATAAACTTGTTCAACTCGTGGATTTAAAACAAAACTGTCTTTAATAGAAAGTTGGTTAGTGTTTTCAACTAAAAGTTTATTTAAATATAAAGATCCATTATATTTTTCACTAAAATTGACTTTACTAGTTTTTAATTCTAATTGGTAAACTCCACTTGGAGTTTCAAAAATTAAATCAACTTGTCCAATAAATTTCATTGCATGATTTAAATAGATAAAAACTTTATCATAGTGAATTTTAGAAACTTTATATTTATAAATAAAAGAATTTAATTCACTTATAAAACGTGTAGCAATTGCTTGATGATTTGCATTTTTACAATCATTTTGAGCTAATTTAATTTTTGGACCAGTTTTTAAAGCTATGCTTTTAAAAACAAGACTTTTTATACATTCTATTTGTTGAATAGAATTGCTAACAACTTGTTCTTTTAAATTATTAATAAAGGGATATGTTTCTAAAAGAATTTCATAACTATTGGTAATATTAATTGTCTTATCTTCATTTTGATTTTGTTTAATTTCTTCTAAGTAAATATTTTTAGCCTTATCTATTTCTTTTATCAAAACAAATTTTTGAATTTCACTATCCCATTTTACATATTGACTTACATCATTTAAAGTTAAATTATTCATAACTATATAATATAAAAAAATAATGGCTTTGACCATTATTTTTGATTATAAGCATATTTAGTTGTTAATGAGTCAATAATTGCTCTTGGATTTTTTGCTTCCATTTCATTAACAGTTCTTGTAATTGACTCAAGTTGTTGAGCAATTGCTTGAAATTGTTGTTGTAAAGCTTCAGTATTTGAGTTTCCCAATGAACTAATAGCAGATTCTAATCTTGCCATTCTATCTTCCATCTCATTTAGTTTTTGATTATCAACAGCTGGAGCAGCAATTGGTGCTGGAGCTGGAGCTGGAGCTTCAAAACTTGGAGCTGGTGCAACTGGTGCACTTGGGATTGGTGCTTCAAAACTTGGAGTTGGAGCACTTGGTGCAGTAGATTGAGTTGAAGGCATTTCTCCAAATTTCATTTCCTCTACATTTTCAACAACTCTATTATCTTGTAGCATTTCATCAAATGTCATTCCCCCAAAAGTTGGTGGAGCAGAAACTGTTGCAACAGCTGTTGTACCATTAGCAGCAGCTCTCTTCTCACGTTCTTTTTGTTTTGCAGCTGCTTTCATAGCAACTTGGAATAACAAGTCTGGTTGTTTAAAACTCAAGTCTGTATAGATCAATGTTTTATCAGCATTTGCTGGTTCTGCAATTGCTGGTAATTGATTTACATCCATATTAATAGCATATGCTAGTCTTGCTTGTAACTCAGCATCTAATTGACTTTTTGAAACAGTTGTAGTTCCGTGAACTTTAGTTTGAGGTGCCACAAATGTTTCTGGTAATTTCATTTCTTCAATGTTTTCAACAATTCTATCATCTTGTAAAACTTCATCAAATGTCATTCCCCCAAAAGTTGGTGGAGCAGAAACTGTTGCAACAGCTGTTGTACCATTAGCAGCAGCTCTCTTCTCACGTTCTTTTTGTTTTGCAGCTGCTTTCATAGCAACTTGGAATAACAAGTCTGGTTGTTTAAAGTTCATATCAGCATAGATTGCATTTTTATCTGTATCAGGTGCTTGACTAGATGCAGGCAGCTGACTTGGATCCATGTTAATTGCAAATGCTAATTTAGCTTGCAATTGTGCATCCAATTCTTGTTTAGATACTCTAGTTCCATGAACTGTAGTTTGAGGTGCCACAAATGTTTGAGGTACGCCTGGTTTGTTTCCACCACTATATCTTTCATGCAAGTCTTCAATATTTGGATCAACAGCAGTTGAAGATTGACCTCCAAATGCAGCTGTTGCTTCATCAATTGAACCTGTTTGGAAATTTGCTTCCATTGTAGGAGCTGATGGTGTTGGTGTTACTGGTGCAACTTGTGGTTGACTAGTTTGTTGTTGTACATTGTTTTGAACAGTTTGTCCTGATCCCTCTAATACTAGATAGGCAATGTTAAACTCTTCTGGTAATTTTAATTTTTTGCTTAAACCATTAACTTTCATAACTTTAAAGTTAAATTTGTTTGTAGCTTTTTCTTTTTGAACTGAAGTCATTCATGCAGCTTTAGATTGTAAATCTGCTCTTAATGCTTCTAATTGATCTCTATAAGTTTTTCATTGTAAATAAGCTTTTTTAGCTTTTGGATTGTTAAATTGTGGTTCTGCTTGCGCTGATCCTGATTGAGCTGTTTGTACACTTGTATTTGGTAACACTAAGTATGGAATTTTATGAGATTTGTTTAATCCCAATATTCATCCAAAGAAATTTAACTTCTTAACTTTAGCATTGAATTTTTTAGTGTATTCTGCTTTTTGTTCAGGAGTTAGAGTTGGGGCTTTCATTTGTAGCCCTAATCTAAATTTTGCTAATTCGGCTTTATAGCCATTGTATTTTTCATATTTAGCTTGTCATTTTGGTGACTTTGATTTTTTTGGCAACGCAGAATTATCATTTATTTTTGCTTTCCCATTTTGGTCCAGCATATTTTTTTGATTTCCCTGATTTGTAGTTTCCGAATCTACGTTGCCAGTTAACTTTCCCTCTTTACTTACCTCTTTTTCGAATTTTCTTTCTTCTTTGTAAATTGAGATTAAGTTTCTTTCTTCAGCATAATTATTCAATGCTTCTGAATCGAATAATACAGCTTCTAATAATACTCATGCAACTAATAAACATCCAGATACGATTAAGATAATATTTTGTCCGTATAATAATCCGAATGCTGGTACTAATACTAATAATGATTTAATAAATGGTTTTGAAATTTTTTGACGTTTTTTTGCTCTAACTAATTCCATTACTGCAACAGTAATTAATCCCGCTGATAAAGCAACCATTAATCCTGCAGTAACGAATAAGTGTCATTGTGGAATTGCTCCACCTTTTATCATCATTAATAAAGTAGGTGTAATAACTCAGTTGTTTGGTGCTCCACCTGCTCCTGCACCAAATCATGGAATTGAATATGGTTGAGATGACATTCAATCAAATAATTTAAATAAAAAGTTTTGTGTTCCAGCTGCTTTTTCAAATCATAATGTTGCAGTTAATGATAATGCTGCAAATGTTAATAAGAACAATGCTGCAACCATTACTATTGATCATGCAAGAACTATAAGTAATATAAACATAATGAATCCTCCTTGTTTTATTTGTTATTGATGTTAGTCCAGTTTCCTGGAACATCTATTAAGTTTTGATTTTTATTTTCTTTGACTGCAAATGATTCTTGAATATTGATACCAGCTTTTGACTGATGTTCTTTTGTTAATTCATTCAATTTTCCCTTTATGGTTTCAAAGTCCCTTGGGTCTTCAATTTTTTTGTGTTCCATAATGGTTGCTTTATTTACATCCAAAGGATCGTTTACTCTTTTTGGTTGTGTAAACATATTGTTAGTTTTGGAATCTGCAAGAATTGCTGGGTTGAACCCATGTCCACCCATTCTTTCAATTCTCTCTTGTTCCTCTTTTTTCTCGCGTTCCTCTTGTTCTTCTTGCTTTTTTTGCAAGTTTAAGTCAACACGAATTCTGACATTGTTATCCAGTCCTGAATCATATTCCTCTTCTGGTTCTTCTTCTTCAAGTTCTAAACTACTGGGAAATCCAAAACTCATTCCCGGTGGCATATCTGTTGATGATGCACCCATTGGTTCAAAACCCCCTGGGGCAGCCATCATACTTGGTCCAGTTTCTGGTTGAAAACTTGGACTAAAACTTGGTTCACTTATACTAGCACCAATGTCTGGCATTGGACTAGGTTCAGGTATACTAGGTATTTGAGTTTCAAATGTTGAACTTGGATTATTCATTTGTGGAGCACTCATTGGTGGTGCTTGTTCAAATGATGGTATTGGTTGTTCAGGCATAGCTGAAGCAAATGTTGTATCGCTTTGTGGCAATGGATTATTTACTGGCTCAAAACTATTGTTTGATGTTTGAGACATTTCTTGACCATATATAATATAGCCATTAATTTGACTCAACATTGCTCCTCCAGCATCAGTTGCTTGTGCTCCAATTACAAATGATTCACTAAATTCAAAGACGAATTTAAGATTTATTAATTGATTAAATAATTGGTTTATAAATTGAACTGTTTTAGTAGTTTGAGTTAATTCTAAGGTATTAAATCCTCTTAACATTATCAATAATTGTTTTGCATTTAAACCATACGCTTCAAACACTTGCATGAATTCTTGTTGAATTCTTTCAATTGGATTTTCAATTGCAAAGTCTTCTAAGATTTCGTCAACTTCAGATCCTGTTTTACCATAATCTGTTGCGGCTAATAATAATGATGTTTTTTCTCACAATACTCTTTTATCATCCAAATTAATTACTGGTAAGATATTAACTATTTGTTTTAATAAGAACAAGAATGGAGCACCATATAAATGGGCTTCTTCTGTATCAATTAGATTTTTTTGCTCTTGGGATAGTTGACTTACAAATGAATCTGAAATTGTTTGTAAGTTTGTATCTCCTCCCATTAAAACAAATAGTTTACCTTGAACATTATTTTGATTCAACATTGAAATAAATGTTGCAGTTGTAACTTGATTTGGTTTTAAATTAGATTCTTGAATCGGTTGCATTATTGGTTCACTCATCTGAGGAGCACTAATTGGTGGTGCTTGTTCAAACGAAGGTACACTTGGAACTGATTCCATTGGCATACTTGCTCCAAAATTTGGAGCTGGACCACTATCAAATGATGGGGGTACTTGAGTAGCAATTGTTTCATTCATTAGCGGTGCTTGTTCAAATGAAGGTGCATTACCTGATGAACTAAAACTTGGGGCTGGACCAGAGTCCACTACTGAACCAAAGTTTGGTACAGTTGAACTACTCTCAAACATTGGTTGTTGTGTTGGAGAAATCACTGGTTCACTCATCTGAGGAGCACTCATTGGTGGTGCTTGTTCAAACGAAGGTACACTTGGAACTGATTCCATTGGCATACTTGCTCCAAAACTTGGAGCTGGACCACTATCAAATGAAGGCATACTTCCTGGTGTTTCAAAACTTGTTGGTAATGGAGTTGCCTCCATTGATGAACTAAAACTTGGGGCTGGACCAGAGTCCATTGGAGCTCCTGCAAAAGGATCTCCTCCCATTCCTCCAAAAGGACCTGCTCCTGAATCATCAGAACCAACTCCCATTCCAAATGGAGGGACTTTTGTTTGATTAGTTTCACCTATTAAACTTTTAATAAAGGATGGCATAACACCTTTTTCTTGTGTTAATCCCATTTGTGCTCCTAATCTTGCATATTTTTCACGTTCTCTAACAGCTTCTTCTTGAAGTTTTTCTGCTTCTTCACGTTTTTTTCTCATTCTTTCAAATGGATTTACATACACGAATATTCCCCCCTTAACTATATTAATTATAGCATAAAAATTGAAAGTTTTTCACTAAAATTGTTGCATTGCTATATTTACTTTGGTATTATATATGCTACCTTTTTTTCTTGTTATTTATGAAATCTACAATAATTGAAGGCTTATTTTTAAGTTCTTCTGTAAAAAAACAACTTACATTTTCACTGAAGCTTTTTAACTGTTCATGTGTTATTAAAAAATCTTTACCAGTTTTATTTACACTTGTAGAAAAAATTGGACCAGTTACATCAATTATTTGTTTCAAATCTTTTCTTTGAATCAAACGTATAGCATAACTTAATGTCCCTTTTTGTTTTTGATAGATTACTGTTGTTGGTTCTTGAGATTGTAGTGCTTCAATAATTTGATCATTTAAATCTATAAATTCTTGAGCTTGATCTAAATTAGAAACTAAAATAATTAGTCTTTTATTTTCAGAACTACCTTTTAAATCGTTAATTCTTAATTCATTTTCTTGACTAACAAGTGAGCTCAATCCATAGATTGTATCTGTTGGTAGAATCACTATTTGATTGTTTAATAAACATTCAATAGCTAAATCAATCTCTTTTTTATCTAACAGTTTCATATATACCCCTTAGTACATAGATATTATAGCACAATTTTTTTGAAAAGTATAATATAATACACTACTATATTGCTAATTGCAAATTTTTAATGAAATAAAATAAAATAAAAACCCCTATAATAAAGGGGTTTTTAAAATTTTTCAAATTTTTTTAAAATTTTAGTTCCCAAAATTGTAAAAACAATAACTGTAAATGCTGTTGAAATTACGGTTTGAGAAACATATTGCATACCATTTAATCATAAATAATTAATTTTATTTTGGTCTTTTCAAACATCATTACCAAAAATATTAATTAAGTTTTGTACATCCTCTTTACCATTTAAAATTTTTGCTATATTATTTTCATTTCAAAGTTCTGTAATAGCATTTATTTCATAAATTGAATATGTATTAATTGCAATGATTGTTAGCATTTCAATTAATAATAAAACAAATTGTAAAATAAAGAAGTTCTTATTAATTTGTATTCCCTTAATATAAATCAATGCAAAAATACTAATAGTTCCAAATAAAAAGCTTGAAGCAATAATTGGTAAATTTGCAATTGCAAAGTAGGTTCCTTGATTAGAAATTTCACTTAACTCTGCTATATCAAGTAAATCTGGCGCAATAAAAGTTCAATTTAATAGTGAAGATATATTAGCTGAAGGAATTGACAATGCAATTACATATGCAAATTGGGGCATAAATATAATTATTGCCACAATTAACATTCAAATAATTAAATTTTTATCATTATTAATTGAAATTTTATTTAACAATAAAGCAATCTTACTTTGATCAATATTCTTTTTAGAAATCAAATTTACATTAATTTCTTCATTTTGACCAATATGATCTGTACTTAAATTTGAATTAAATACAGAAAAACTTATCATAGTAATTAAGATTTGAATTAAGCTTATTCATCATGTTAGTGCTTCACTACTTCATTCATAATTTTGATTTGCTTGATAATTTTTTGCAAACTCATTTGCAAAATCTGATTCAAAAATCATATTTGCATTATTTGCCCCAATAAAATTATATAAAGTATAAAATGTTGAATAATTGTATTGTGCAAACGCCATTAGAATTAAAGATATTAAGAATGTAGCAATTGTTGTTGCAGTAAAAAAGTTTTTTATTAATGGATGTTTAATTTTATTTCTAATAATAAATGGATAAAAAGATAAAATTATAAATCCCACTATTAGAAATGAAACAGAACTCCAAATTAATGACATAAATAAAATTTTAGTTGGTAAAAAATAATTTGGAAACTGTAGTTTTATATCTGCAAAATTATTTAAGTAAATTTTTATATTTGGATTTATATAAAAAATCATAATAAAAGTTAACGAAGGTAAGAAAATTAAAAAAAGAACTATAAATATATTTATAAGTTTACTTACATATATTTTTTTATCGCTGTTCTTTTTCATAAATTAAACTCCTAATTGTTTTTTATAATAAAATAACGCCAATTATTTGAATAGTCTTTTTTAAACTCTATATTATATTTTAAACCTTTATCATTAAAAATTGAATTGAGAATTTGTTTTTGCTCAAAACCAAATTCACAAATAATTATTAAATCAGGATTTAGATCAAAAAGTTTTTCTAAGTTATTAAATAAAATTTTATAAAAATATAATCCATTATCTTGGGCAAATAATGCAAGATGAGGTTCATAATTTAAAGTCTGCTTTGCTAAATTTATGTCTCCATGTTCAATGTATGGAGGATTAATGACAATATAATCTGGTACAATTTTATTTTCAAAGATTACATTTAAAAAATCTGCTTGATGAACTTGTGCTTCCACTTGCATTTTCATTAAATTAATTTTTGTAACTTCAAGTGCATCATTACTAATATCTGATAAATATAAATCAATTGATGGTTCTTTTAACTTTAAACTAATTCCTAGACAGCCACTACCACAGCAAATATCAATTACAGTTTTATTTTTTAAATCATAATTTAATAATTGCTCAACTAATAATTCAGATTCTATTCTTGGGATTAAAACATTTTCATTAACATAAAAAGTGTTTTCAAAAAAGTATTTTTTATTTAAAATATAGGCCAATGGTTTATTTGATTTCAATTGTAAAATTATTTCAAAAAAAAGCTCCATTTCATCTTTATTAAGTAAGAGATTAATAAAGTCTTGAATGGAGTCATCTTTCTTAATATGAATTAAGATTTCATTAAATGAATTTCTATCAAGAACATCTTGATATTGTTCAAAAAGTTTTTGAGCTATCATTATTTACCTTCAATTTGTTGGGCAATTAATTCTTTCTGTTCATTATTAATTAATTCAGTAATAATTTCATCAATGTTACCTTCTATAACTTGGTCTAATTTATTTAAAGTTAAGTTAACTCTGTGATCTGTAACACGATTTTGAGCATAATTATAAGTTCTAATTTTTTCGCTTCGAGCCCCAGTTCCTACAGCACTTTTTCTCATACTTGCAGCTTCAGATTGTTGTTTTTCAAGTTCAGCTTCATAAATTCTTGCTCTCAACATTGTCATTGCTTTATCTTTATTATCATGTTGACTTCTTCCATCTTGAGAAGCAGCAACTACTCCTGTAGGAATATGTGTAATTCTAACAGCAGAATCTGTTGTATTAACATGTTGTCCCCCAGCTCCACTAGAACGATATGTATCAATTCTTAAATCTGCTGGTTTGATATCAACTTCAACATCACTAATTTCTGGCAATACTGCAACAGTTGCTGTTGAAGTTTGAATTCTTCCTTTTGATTCAGTTTTTGGAACCCTTTGAACTCTGTGACTTCCAGATTCAAATTTCATTTTTGAATAAACGCTTTCACCTTTAACCATGAAAGAAATTTGACTAAATCCTCCTGCAGCTGATTCATTTTGATCCAATACATCAATTTTTCAATTATTTTTTTCTGCAAATTTTGCATACATTCTAAATAAATCACCTGCAAAAATATTTGCTTCATCTCCCCCAGCAGCTCCTCTGATTTCAAAAATAACATTTTTATCATCATTTGGATCCTTTGGAAGTAACAACAATTCAATTTCTGCTTCCACTTTTTCAATGGCTTCCTCAGATTCATCTAAAGTCATTTTAGCCAATTCTCTCATTTCTGGATCCTTTTCATTTTCTAAAATTTCTTTAGCATCTTTTAAATCTGATTCTATTCTTTTGAACTCAAGATATTTATTTGCTGTTTCATCTAAACTAGATCTTTCTTTATTCAAGTCAGTCATTAGTTTGATATCTTTTAAAGTTTCTTCTTTTAAAAGTTCATCATCAATAGTTTGTACTCTTTTAAGAATAACCTCTAATGCTTCTTGTGTTTTTTTGTTCATAACTTTACTCCTAACTTGGTTTTATATAACAGTGACGACAACGCGCTTCATACTTTTCATTTGCAGAAATTACAACTAAAGGTTCATTTGCTTTAGCTGGAACTCCATTTACAATTCTTTGTGTTCTGCTGGCATTTCCCCCACAGATGAAACAAATAGAAGTTAGTTTATCAACATATTCTGCTTGTACTAATAGCTTGTCAACATTTTGAAATGGATCGTTACGATAATCTTTGTCTAAACCATTTGCAATAACGATGATCCCTTCATCTGCAAATTTTGATAATACTTCAACGATATCTGTATCAAAAAATTGTACTTCATCGATTCCAATAATATCTATGTTTTTAGTTTTAGCAACTACATCTTTAATTTCTTGCGAATTTTTTGCAGGGATTGATGCAATACTCATTCCTGAATGTGAAAAAACATCAGTTTCAGAATAGCGATCATCAATTTTTGGTTTAAAAACTAATACCTCTTGTTGTGCATATTTATATCTTTTAAGTCTACGGATAAATTCTTCTGTTTTTCCAGCAAACATACATCCAGTGATTAACTCAATTCACCCACGTTTTGATTTTGGATTGATTCTATAGCTCATTTTATTATTTTCCTCTTTTACTTTACAAAAATTATTATAAGTTATTATCTACAAGTTTTTTCAAATCATTTACAAGATTATCAACATCTTTAAAATCTTTTACTTTTGCACCTGCAGCATACATATGACCTCCACCTGAATACACGGCAGCCACTTTATTAACTTCATATTGTCTTGAACGCATTGAAACTTTAACAGCATCATGAACTTTACTTTCATAAGCAATAAATCAAATTAAAATTTCTTGAATTCCAGATAATGTTCCCAAAGATAATTTAACTTCTTCTTCTGTTAAAGAAAGGTCTTGTCAATCTTCATCTTTAATTTCAATATAAGCTATTGGATAGCCCTCTACAAATTTAGCTTTATTAAATGCTCTATTTTTTCATTTAGCAACAACTAATGGTTGAGAATAAAGATTTTCATAAACTTCATTAATATCAACACCACATTCTATTAATTTAATTGCAGTTTTAAATGTAATTTCATTTGTTTTTCTAAATAAAAATCTTCCTGAATCTGTAATTAAACCATAATACAAATAAGTGGCAGCTTCTTTTGAAATTTTTCAATTGTTTTGTTCACAAATACTTACAACAGTTTGTGTACAAGCAATTGAAGCAACATCAACAATGCTATTATCTGCATAATCATCTACATTTGGATGATGATCTATTTTAAAAATCTCTTTAACATTATCTTTAAATGAAAAATCAATTCGCTCAAAGTTAGCAACATCAACTGTAATCATTAATGATTCTTTAATAATATCTTCTGTTAATACTTGTTCATCTTCAAATAAACCTGCGCTCATTAATTTATTTCCAACAACATAAACATTTTTATTTTTAAAATTATTAACAATAATTTCTTTTAGTCCTAATGCACTACCTTGTGCATCTCAATCTGGTGCAATGTGCTTTGCAATAATAATATTTTGATATTCATTAATTTTTTCTACAAGTAATTTTGCATTTTCGTATTTCATATATACTCCTTTTAAATCTTTTTAAGAATTGAATCTTCACAAATATAGATTGTCATTTTTGATTTATGTTCTAATTTTTTATCTGAATAGAAAAATAATCTTGTTCCATTTTTTAAAATAAGTTCATAAACTTTATCATCTTTAAAGTCATCAGTTTCCTTAACAATTACATCAGCTTCTAAAATTATATTTTTCAAATTCTTTTTGTTAGTGTAAATTTTAAATGGATCAATTAATAAAAATCCTTCACTACTATAATCTCCATCTAAAACTTTAACTTTTTGGTTTACTAATTGTAAGTTTTTACCATCAAACTCATATGCAATTCTATTTTTATTATAAAAGATTTGACTTCCATATGTGTTTCATTCATTTTTTAGTAAATCACTAAATTTTGTTTCTTTTATATTTCCATTTTCAATTACAACAACTTCTTTTGTTAAATCGTGAATATTTTCAATTTTGCTCTCTAAAAAAATAGCACAAAATCTTTTATCAATTTTTTGTAAATTATTTACAATCTTAATTAATTGTTGACAATCTTCTTTTGATAATTTTGCAAGAACATTGTAAAAGATTATATTGTGTTTTTTCATATAAATTGATTCTAGTAATTTAAAGTAAACTGTATTGATTGCTGTAAATTTAAAAGTACTTTGAATAAAATCAAATGACATTTCTAATTGATCTGCTGTGGAGTTAATTCAACCACTTGCTTGTGAATAGACAGTTGTAATTGCTTTTCTATATTTTTGTTTTTCATCCCTAAACTCTTTCATATTTCCATCTTTGACAGTGTCGTGTAATACTTTTTGATGATATTGATGCATTACTTCAACAATTTTTCCTCTTAAAATTGTTGCTTCATCAAATAGAGCTTCAAAAAACATTTTTTCTTGTTTTTGTCTAAATTCAAAGCGTTGATCATATGCAAGTTGTCTTCAATTAAATAAATGGTCAATTTCTTTAATACGTTTTGCTTTTATAGATGAAGATTTAGAAACTTCAAATTTAATTTGTTTTTCTAAACTTTTAATAATAAATTTATTTTTTGAAATTTTTCTTTTAATAGTATTAATTTTTAAATCTATAATTTTTAATTGTTTTCTAACAACGAAGTTTTGTTCTGTAAATGCTAAATATTTTGCTTTCTTTTTCACAAATTTATCTTTTGATTTTTTAGCATTATATTCACATGTACATAATGAACTTAATTCCAAGAATGAATAAACTTTATCTCATAAACTTTGTAAGAAAGTTTGTAATAGTTCAAGGTTATGATTTTTTTCAATTAAATAATAATAGTCTTTAACAATAATACGAATATGTTCATCTAAAGTACCATAATTTTTCTCTAATTTAACATCATTAAACTCAACAATTTGTTCTAAGAATTGATCTAATCATTGTTCTTCAACTTCTGTTGAGTTAACAATAAATTTTGATATCATTTCTTCAACTTTATCTCTCATATCTAAATCAGTTTTATTATTATTTGAAGTTGAAAATGATAAGTAAGAATATTTAGTATTAATATAATTAATCTTTGCATTAGTATAAAAATTCTTATTTAAAAGTAGTGATCAATACAATCAAAATTTTTCAGGTCATCTTCTAATTAATTTATTTCCTGGTTTAATAACAGCAACTTTTCTTTTTGTTCATTGTTTATTAACTTTATCAAAACCATCAATTTTGAATTGACCATTTTTAACTAAGTATTTTCCAGCAAGAATATTTTTAAAAGTACTTTTAACTTTTTCTTCACCAATAACAACCGAAATTACTTCTCCTGAATTTAGTTCAAAATTTACTTTTTGAGGATAGACTTTTTTATTAACAAATTCTGCATTTTTTATTTTAAAACTCATATTCTATACCTCCATATTTATTATTTTAACTTAATATCTAATTAAAAATAAAAAAACCAGATAACTGGTCATTATTAATATAAACTACTTGTTATTTTTTCTCTTTTTTAGCGTTTTCTGCTTTTTGAGCATCACTTGCAGCTTTTTGTTCAGCTACTTTAACATCTTTTTTTGCAAATTTTTCTTTGAATTTTTCAACTCTTCCTTCAGCATTTGCAAATGACTGTTTTCCTGTGTAATATGGGTGACAGTTTGAGCAAGTATCAATTCTTACTTCTTCACCTCTTGTTGATCCTGACATAAATTCATTACTACATGTTGTACATACGAATTTTGCTTCAAAATATTTTGGATGTATATCTGCTTTTGGCATATCAATCACCTCTCCTTTTTTCTATAAAATAACATTAAGTCCAATACAAAACTAATAATAACATATATTTTAAAAGTTATGCATTAATTTTATCTATTTTATCTCAATCAAATATTTTCTTTAAACCTTTAATAATTAAATTTACAAAGGGACCAGTTAAAAAAGTAAAAGCAATTGTTCCAATTCCAAGATTTGTTAATAAGAATTGTGTTTTTTGATTTCAATCTCCAGGAATAAAAGGAAATAAAATTAAACCAGGAACAAATATCAAGAGATCCATTAAAACTCTAGATATAGCATAGTTTAAACCAGTTAGATTTTGAAATGAACTTGCATAACTATTATATGGTCCTAAACTCATATTGGCATGAACTCACATTGCAACTCCAATACAAAACATAACAAAACCTCCAATAAATATTAGATTTCTAATATTTTGAGAAGTGGACTCACTCATAATTTGTTCAACTGCAACCACTTGTTTTAGATATAATTGCATTAATAAAGGTGCTAAAAAAACAATAATAATATCACAAATTAAATTAATAGTCATTTGAATTGTACTTACACTATTTTTTTCTTTTAAATCTTTAATAATTTTGGGAAGTGAAAAAGCAATACTTAAAATAACAAACAAGGCCAATATCAGATTGTAAATTAAAATATAAATTCCTTGAATAACTTCACTTGTCATAGAACCATTACTCATATCATAACCATCAATCATGGCACTGATTACATAAATTGTAAAGTCCATTTGGCTCGCTCCAATTTTTGTTGTTGTATAAAATGCTATTCCTAATGTACTTATTGCAAATCCAAAAATAAATAAAAAGAATCTTACAAGTAAACTTCTTCACCTTAACTTAACATTTTCTTTCATTTGCTCATAATATAATTTCAATTCAATCACCTTTGTTAATTATATAAAAAAATAGACTCTTAAAAGTCTATTTTTCATATTTAGTTTTTAATGCTTCTTTCCCACCTGAATTGTATTTTTTAATTCAGTTTCTTAATGACACAACACTGACATTTCTAGTAGGGGCAAAATTAGATGCAGATACACCTGATTTTTTAAAATCCTCTATTATTTTAATTTTTTCATCAGCGGTTAAATGTACTTTCATTCATTTCTCCGACCTTCATTATTCTTTTAATTAAGCTTTTCCGTAGCAACCAAACATTTTAGTTAATTCATTAAATGTTTCTTTTAAAGCGTTAAATCCTGGTGCTAATAATTTTCTAGGATCAAATCCTTTAGCCTCATCATCTAAGTCTTTTTTGTCTTCTACGTATTTTCTTGTTGCATCTCTAAATGCTAATTGTAATTCAGTATTTACATTAATTTTTGAAATTCCCAATTCGATAGCTTTTTTAACTTGATCTTGAGGAATTCCAGATCCTCCATGTAGTACCATTGGTAAACTACATGCTGATTGTAATTCTTCTAATGTTTCAAATGATAATGTTTTTCATCATTCTGGGTATTTTCCGTGAATATTTCCAATTCCAGCTGCCAACATTGAAATTCCTGTTGTAGCCATTTCAGCTGCTTGTTTTGGATCACCAAGTTCACCTTCACCAACAACTCCATCTTCTTCACCACCAATTGAACCAATTTCTGCTTCAACTGATACTTCATGTTCATTTGCAAAGTCCATTAATTCTTTAACTTTTGCAATATTTTCTTCATATGGTAAGTGAGATCCATCAAACATTACTGATGAATATCCAGCTTCGATACATTTTTTAGCCATTTCTAATGATTGACCATGATCTAAATGTAAAGCAACAGGAACAGTGATATTTAAATCTTCTAATAACCCGTTAACCATTCCTACAATTGTTTTTAATCCACCCATATATTTAATTGCTCCTTCTGAAGTTGCAATAATTGTAGGTGTATTTGATTCTTGAGCAGCTAGTAAAATCGCTTTTGCTCACTCAAGGTTATTAATGTTAAAGTGACCAATTGCATATTTACCTGCATGAGCATCTTTAACCATTTGGCTAGCATTAACTAGTCTTGCATGATATTTTTTTGACATAAAAATATTCCTCCCAAGTCTTATTATACAACCTTTATAGTGTATATTTAAGGGAATATGAAAAAATCGAATAAACTTATAAGTTTTGATCTTTTATGATTTGACCATCTTCAAATTCAATAATTCTATTGCAATAACTTTTAATCATATCAAGATCATGATTTATGATAAAAATTACTCGATATTTGTTCTTATACTCTTTAATCTTTTCACCAATTTGCTTTTCTCATTTATTGTCTAAAAAATTAAATGGCTCATCTAAGATTAAAATATCATTGTTGAATATTTCTAATAACATGAATTTAAATCTTTGTTGTTGACCTGGTGACATTTTTGAATAACAATGGTTTTTATAATTGTGCAACTTGTAATCTTTAAAAAGTTTTAGTAAATCAATATCACTTTTTGCATTATTTTTAAGCATATCTGCTATATCAAAATTTTTGAGCATCCCTAAATTTGTTATTTGTTGTAAAACATCATATTTATATTCATTTGGTTTAGAAATGTTTTTAGTGTCTAAATATAAATATAAGCATTTCATAAATGTTGATTTTCCTGATCCATTTTCTCCAACAATTCCAATTACATCATTTTTATTTAATTTTAAATGATTAACTTCTAATGTAAAAAATGAAGATACTTTTAACTTTATATTTATTTCATCAATTGAATTATTTTGTTTTTTTGAATATAAAAATAGAAATAAAAATACACAAATTGTTATTAATGTTAATAAAATTACTATTCAAAAATGGGGATTTAATGAATTTAATAAATAAATATTAATTATAGGAATAAAACTGACAATCAAATATACTATATAGCTATCTACCATTGTAGATATAAGTAGAGATATTTGAAAATAATTAAATGCTATATTTGCACAAATAAATATAATTGATAAATCACGTTTAGCAGGTAATTTATAAAATAAAAACATTAAAATAAATATTATAAAAATAATGTTATCAAATAAATAATCATACATAAATAAAATAACTCCATAATCATGTATTTGATTATGATAATAAAATAATTTTCAAAAAAATTGAATAAAAACATTAAAAAAACAAATGATCAGGCCAGTTAACATATAGCTAAATATTATTTTTCTAGGCTTTATATTTGTACTTGTAGTATAAGTTCATAGTCCATTTAAATAATCATTATATAGATAAATGACCATTATTAATATAATTAACAAATTTCCTACGTTTAATTGTATATTGCTTCAAATTGGTGTGATATTAGATAAAAATTTTTCTTCAGAAAATGTTAATATATCAGCAAATAATGGAAAGTATGTAAAAAGTAAAATAGGTGCAATGATATATCATCTATTTAATAATCTTTTATAATTTAACTTCAAAATTTTTTTCATTTTTTTCACTCTTCTTAATGTTTATATTATATACCCCAGAATTTATATAAAAAGTAATAAAAAATAACACATAATAATTTTTGATTTCAAAATTAGTTACATTGCCAAAAGCTATTACTTGTAAAAGTAAAATGCAGTGGTATTTATAAATACCACTGCATTTTCATTATTTTTCTTATTTATTTTTACTTGCAGCTTGTACAAATCCTTTAAATAAAGCATTTGGTTTATTTGGTCTTGAAGTAAATTCAGGGTGATATTGAGCTGCAATAAAGAATTTATGTTCTGGCAATTCAATAATTTCTACAAGGTCTTTTTCTTGGTATATTCCAGAAAACTTCATTCCTGCTTTTTCAAACATTTCTTTATAGTCATTATTAAATTCATAACGATGTCTATGTCTTTCAATTGCTTGATTTGTACCATATAATTCTTTGGCAAGAGTCCCTTCAACTAAATCAGTTACATATCTTCCCAATCTTAAAGTTCCCCCAATATTTTCACGATCTTTTCCTTCCATAATATCAATGATAGGATTTTTTGTATTAGGATCTAACTCTGTTGTATGAGCATCACTTAAATTTAAAACATTTCTAGCAAATTCAATACATGCAATTTGCATTCCTAAACAAATTCCCAAATAAGGAATATTATTAACACGAGCATAATTTGCTGCCAAGATTTTTCCTTCAACTCCAGATTCACCAAACCCACCAGGAACTAAAATAGCGATTGCTCCTTCTAAATTTGCTTGAATATTTTCTTTTGTCAAATGACGAGCATTAACTCATTCAAATTTAATTTTTTTATTAATATCATATCCAGCAATTTTTAAAGATTCCATTACTGATAAATATGCATCACTTAGTTCAACATATTTTCCAACAATATGAATTTTAATTTCTTCTTTTGAAGCATCAATATTTTCAACAAATTTTTGTCAATCTGAAATATTTAAAGTATTTAATTTTAATTGCAATTGTTTTGCCACAATATCATGAAGATTTGTTTCTTTTAAAATTAATGGTACTTTATAAATTGAATCTGCATCAGGACAAACTATTACATTTTCATTTGGAATATTACAGAATAAAGAAATTTTATCTTTTAATCGATCTTCAATAATTCCTTCAGTTCTTGCAACAATTACATCAGGTTGAATTCCTAAACTTAGCATTTCTTTTACTGAATGTTGAATTGGTTTAGTTTTATATTCTCCTGACACTCTTAAATATGGTAAAAGTGCTACGTGAATAAACATAACATTTTCATGGCCTTTTTCCATTCTTACTTGACGAATTGCTTCAATAAAAGGTTGAGATTCAATATCTCCAACAGTTCCCCCAATTTCACTAATAATAACGTCTGCTCCGCTTTTTTCTCCAGCTTTATAAATTTTTTCTTTAATTAAATTTGTAATATGAGGAATAACTTGAACTGTTTTCCCTTCATATTTACCAAGTCTTTCTGTTTCTAAAGCTTCTGAATAAATTTTTCCTGCACTTGTTGATGAAACTTTAAATAAGTTTTCATCAATAAATCTTTCGTAGTGTCCTAAATCTAGGTCAGTTTCTCCACCATCGTCTGTTACAAAAACTTCTCCATGTTCAATGGGATTCATTGTACCTGGATCTATATTTAAATATGGATCAAATTTTTGCATGAAAACTTTAACCCCAGAATTCTTTAATAATACTCCTAAAGAACTTCCAGTAATTCCTTTTCCAAGTCCAGAAACCACTCCACCAGTAATAAATATATATTTTGTCATCTTTTTATCCTCCTAAAAATAAAAAGTAGTCGTTAAAAACTACTTTATTATAAGTTGATTAATCGTCGTAATCATCATCCATGTCGATTGAAATATCATCTTCAGTATCTGTTTCTTCATCGTCATCGTCGTCATTACTTGAATCTAACATTATTTTTGCTTTACCTAATTTTCCAGTAATATCTGAGTCATCAAAAACATATGAATCAATATCTTCAAATTCTTCTGTTGTTTCGAATTTGTCAACATAATCATATTGTTTTTTAATGTCATCAAACTTTAAATAATCTCTTAATCCCCATTTACCATCAGAAGTTAGTGCGAATCTATTATCTAAAACTAAATCACTGTATAATTCAGCAATAATCTCATTTTTATCTTCATTTGAACCAACAATATCTTTTGATATTGAGTTTCAAATATCTTCAAAACTTGCATCACCTTTATTTTTTTGTAAATATTCGAAAGCTAAATCGATTGTAGGTATATTTGCCATATGTTTTCCCCCATAGAATTTATTTTACATTATCATTGATAAAAACAAACACATTTTTTTCAATATTTTTTGGTGAAATCTCTAATATTTCAGAAATTTGAGTTATTTCAAATAATTGCTCATTTTTTAATAAATAGATCTTTTCATCTTTTTTTGCATCATTTGATTTATAAATATTGAATTTTTCATTTTTAATAATAGTAAAATAGTATTTTTGTTCTTCTATACTATAATTTTCTTTTAATTTTTCAAATTGTTCGTTTGAAAGCTCACTTGAAATTTTTAAAAATTTTCTATTAATTAACATTTGTGATAATTTTGCAAGGATATCATCTTGTTCATCTATTGATGATTTAATAAACTCAATCATTGTGTAATCATCTAAACGATTATATTTATTTAAATCACAAGTTTTTTCTTCAATTAAATCAATTAAAGTGTCAATCATAAATTGATTTTTAAATTTAAATCCTGATCAATACAAGTCTTTTAATCTTGTAAATCAATTAGTAAATGTAATATCAAATGCTTGTGAAACTTTATGATTATAAATTTGTTTAAACATATAATATCTTCCTAATAAATAGTGTTCTAAAGCATTTAAAGTTTTTATTTTGAATACCATTTTATTTTCAAAGATACTTGCATTTCTAATAATTCACTCAATATCTAAGTTTGCATAATCAACTCCAGTATTGATTGAATCACGTAATAAATAATCTAATCTATCTGCATCCAATTGAGAAGAAACTAATAGATTTAAAATGTTATTTTTATGTTTTCCTTCAATTATTGAAGCCACTTCTTGAGGATCAATATTGTGACTTTTTAAAACTTGATTGATTTGTGTGTTTCCAATAATAATATCAATTGTATATTGTTCATGTGCTTGACTTGAAATTGATTCAAATGTATGTGAAAAGGGACCATGACCAATATCGTGAAGTAATCCAGCAATTTGAACTACTAAAGCCTCTTTTTCACTAATAGCATTTGAAATTTTTTCATTAGCTAAAAACTTATTAATAACACAGTATACTCCAATACAATGTGAAAACCTTGTATGGTTTGCTCCTGGAAAAACAAATTGTCCTCCACCAAGTTGAATAATTCTTCTTAATCTTTGAAATTCCTTAGTATCAATTAATTCTTTTATCACAGAATCTTTAATGTGAATGTCGCCATGTACATTATCTCTAATAAATTTGTCCATTAAATCACCTCTATAAGATTGAATTGATATTTTCAATTACTTTTTCTTTTCCTAATAATGAAATTGTTTTTGCTAATTCAGGACCATGTTCAGATTTTGTTGTAAATATTCTAACTGGCATAAATAATTCTTTTCCTTTTTTAGAATGATCTATTCCTAATTGTTTAATTAATTCTTTTAAATTTTCTTCATCAAAATTTTGTAATGATTCAATTTTTACTTTTAAATCTTCAATCATTTCCTTAATATCTTTAAATTGTTCTAATGTTATTTTTGTTTCTTGTGAAAGCTCAAAATTATTAAAGAACATATCTAAGTGATCATTAATTTGAGCTCCAAATTCTAATTCTTTTTTATAAAGCATCAAAACATTTTTTAATCATTCAGTTGATTTTGAATCTATATCAAATCTTGATGTATCAATAAATTTCTTTGTAAAATCAAAATATTCATCTTCACTAAGTTTTTTCATTCACTGACTATTAATTCATTTCATTTTTACCATATCAAAAGTACTTGGAGATTTTGAGAAGCGTTTTTCATCAAACATTTCAATGAATTGTTCAATAGTAAATATTTCTTGTTCAACTTTTGGACTTCAACCAAGTAAAGCAATGTAATTAAATAATGCCTCAGGCAAATAACCTTGTTCACGATATTGAGAAATAAAAAATACTGCATTTCCACTTCTTTTTGATAATTTCTTTTTAGTATCATCAACTATTAAAGTTAAGTGACAAAAAGCTGGTTCATCTCATCCAAATGCTTCATAAATCATACATTGTCTTGGGGTATTTGAAATATGTTCTTCACCACGAACTACATGAGTGATTTGCATATCAACATCATCAACAACAACTGCAAAATTATATGTTGCAATAGCATTTGATTTTAAAATTACAAAATCTCCAATTTCTTTTGAATTAAACTCAACTTCACCACGAACAATATCATTTATTTTATAAATTTTATTTTCTGGCACTAAAAATCTAATATTAAATGGCTTGTCACTATTATTTAAATCATCTTGATTATTTAAACATTTACGATTATATTGTGGTGCAACAATTCCTTTTGCCAATTGTCTTTCTCTATCCTCTTCAAGTTCTTCAGGAGTACATCAACATTTGTAAGCCTTTTTTTCTGCTATTAATTGATTTGCCAATTGTTGATAACGTTCAAACTTCATTGATTGCATATATGCTCCAAATTCTGCTTTTGGTTTTAAATATGATTCATCTGCATTAATACCTAATCAATCCATATTATCAAATTGAGATTCTAATGCACCTTCAACATTTCTTTCTTGATCTGTATCTTCAATTCTTACAATAAAATCTCCATTATAATGCTTTGCAAATAAGAAGTTCATTAATGCTGTTCTTGTATTTCCAATATGCAAATAACCTGTCGGAGATGGCGCATATCTTAGTCTATATCTTTTCATTTTAATTCTCTCCTTTATAAATTAATACATTTGAAATAACTTCAATAACATCAGTGGCTGTGTTTTCACTTGTAGTTGCTTTAATTGATATTTGATTTAATGCTAAATCAAATATATTTGCAACTGATTGTTTTAAAAGTTCTTTATGTTTTTTTAAATTGGGTTTATCCAAAATTATAATAGTATCTATATTTGAAATCTTATAATTTGCTTCTTGTAAATGTTGAATTACATCTTGTGCAATTTCTAAAGAACTAAAACCTTGTGGTTTTGTTTTTGAATTGTAATAAGTTCCTAAGTCACTTAAACCAAGTGCACCAAGTAATGCTTCACAAATTGCATGAAGTAAAACATCTCCGTCACTATAGGCATCTACTTTAAATTCACATTTAATATTTTGATTTGCTAAAGTAATATAATTACCCTCAATTAATTTATGAATATCTTTTGAAATTCCCGTTCTAAACATATTACACCTCTAACAAAAAGATTATAACCCATTTGTGCATAATTACTTGATTTATTGCTTTTGCAAAATAAAAACTGTCATAGACAGTTTAATTTAGTTATTAAATTTGAAAAAACACACATCTCCATCTTGAACAACATATCCTTTACCTTCAAGTCTAACTTTACCAGCATTTTTAAGTTGTTGTTCACTTCCATATTCAAACATATCTTCACAACGATAAACATCAGCTTTGATAAATCCCTTTTCAAAATCTGTATGAATAATTCCAGCACATTGAGGAGCAGTGTAACCATCCTTGAATTGTCAACCTCTTGCTTCTTGAGGACCACAAGTGAAATAAGTTTTTAAGCCTAAAGTTTTATAAGCCGCATTAATTAAAACTTCTAATCCAGGTTCTTCAATACCTGCATCTTGTAAGAAAACTTCTTTTTCCTCTGGATCAAGTTCACTTAATTCTTCTTCAATACGAGCACTAATTTTTACAACTTCACAATTATTTTGTGCAGCATACTCTCTTAATTTAAGAACATGATCATTATCTTTTGTTACTTCATCTTCTGCTACATTTGCAACATAAATTATTTTTTTTGTTGTCAATAATTGAAATGATTTTATTAAAATCATTTCTTCTTCATCAAATTCCAGCTTATTTAATAATTTACCTTCACTCAATTGTTCTTCACATTTTTTTAATAAATTATATTCTGCAATAATAGTTTTATCTTTTGAAGATTTAAATTTAGGTTCAACTTTTGCCAATCTTTTCTTAACACTAGCTTCATCTGCAAGAATTAATTCCAGTTCAATGATTTCAATATCTCTAATTGGATCAACACTACCTTCAACGTGAGTTATATCTTTTGATTCAAAACATCTAACAACTTCACAAATTGCATCTGTCTCTCTAATGTTTGCAAGAAAAGCATTTCCTAATCCTTCACCTTTACTTGCCCCAGCAATTAAACCAGCAATATCTACAAATTCAATTGTTGTATAAATTGTTTTTTTACTATTAAAGATTGCAGCTAACTTATCTAATCTTTTATCTGGTACTTCAACAACTCCAACGTTTGGTTCAATTGTTGCAAAAGGATAATTTGCAGCTTCAACTTTTGAATTAGTAATTGCATTAAATAATGTTGATTTTCCAACATTTGGCAATCCTACAATTCCAACTTGTAATCCCATAATTATTTTTCACTTTCTATATTTTTAATTTGTTTAATAAGTTTTTCTTTTTCAAATTCTAAAATAACTTTAGGATTTGAAACTGATTGCAATTTATAAATTGAACCAATTCGAATTACATGCCATACCTTAGTTTGGCTTGGATGTTCTTTTTTTAAAATTATTTTGTCTCCAATATTAATCTTCATCAATTAATCCCATTACTTCTAAAATACGATTTAGATCTGAATCATCTGCATATCTAATAGTCAGTTTTCCATTATCAATAGTAACTTTTGTTCCCAAAGTTCTCATCAATTTATTTTCAATATAAATTGTGTTAGCTTTTTTAGTTGGCTTAGAATTATTTGATGATGAAGGTTGATTTTGATTTTTAATTAAGCCTTCTACTTCTCTTGCTGTTAAATCCTCTTTTAAAATTCTTTCAAAAACTAAATCCAATAGCTTTTCATTATTTAAAATTGATAACAAAGGTTTTGCTTGACCCATTGTTATTTTTTTCTCCAACATTGCTTCTTGAACTTTTTCTGGCAAATTCAATAATCTCATAATATTTGCAATATGTGATCTTGACTTTCCAACTCTAGAAGCAATTTCCTCTTGTTTCAGTTTTAAATTTGTAGACAATTTTTTATAAGCAACAGCTTCTTCAATATCTAACAAATCAACACGTTGGATGTTTTCAATAATAGCAAACTCTTCCATTTGTTGATCTGTTACATTTAGAACAATTACAGGAACTTCTTTTAATCCTGCAATTTTAGAAGCACGTGTTCTTCTTTCACCAGCAATAATTTCATTATTTGAATTAATAATAATTGGTTGAATTAATCCATGAATTTTAATTGACTCTGCTAATTCATTTAATTCTTCTTGTTCAAATATTTTTCTTGGTTGGTGTGGATTTGGTTTTAAAAGATTTATATCTATCATTTTTGTATTTTCTGTTTTCAAGTTTTTGTCATTTTCAATAACGCCAACTATATCACTAACAGATTCCCCAAAAATATCATCTAATCCTTTAAAATTATATTTTTTCTTAGCGGCCATTTTCTTTCAACACCTCTTTTACAAATTCAATGTATGCAACTGAACCTGGTCCATTCTTGTCATATTCAAAAATTGATTTACCTTCAATTGAAGATTCAGAAACTTTAATATTTCTTGGAATAACTGATTTATAAACTTTTGGTCCAAATGTTTTCATAATTTCTTCTAAAACATCATGTGCCAATCTTGTTCTTGAATCGAACATAGTTACAAGAACTCCTTCAATTGTTAAATTCTTGTTAAGAGTTTCTTTTACTTTTTTAATTGTTCTTAAAAGTTGAGCCACCCCGTGCATGGCATAGTGTTCTGCTTGAATTGGAATTAAAACAGTATCTGAAATTGCCAATCCGTTTCTATTAATTAATCCTAAACTTGGCGGACAATCAATTACAATGAAATCATAATTATCTTTAATTTCTTCAATTTGGTCTTTTAAAACATTTTGATTGTTATTTTTTTGTTCAAGTAAAATTAAGTCAACTGCTGCAACATCAATTGAGCTTGGTGCTAAATCAACATTTGGTTTAATATCTTTAATAATTACTTCTTGTAAAGTTTTGTCACCAACAAAAACATGGTACATACTTAAAGTTTCATTATCAATTTCATAGCCTACTCCTGTAGTTGCATTAAATTGTGGATCCATATCTATTAGTAATACTTTTTGGTTTGCAAGTGCTAAACCACAAGCTAAGTTAATTGATGTTGTAGTTTTTCCAACACCACCCTTTTGATTTGATACTGATATTATTTTTGCCATTTCAATTTCTCCATCCTTATTTACCTAATGGTTTCTTTTTAATTTGTGAATATAATCTTGGATAATTATTATTTGTTGAATTTATTTTTTTATAAAATAAATTAACTCTTTCACCAACATTTTCTATATTTAGTTTTTGTTCCACATATAATTTTAATCCAATATCACTCTCTTTGTTATTTAATTCTAAAATTTCATTAACAACATTTTTTGATTTTAAACAGATGAATTGTCCTCCAACTTTTAAGAATTGAACTCCCAATTCAAGTAAAACATTTAGTGGTGCCATTGCTCTTGAAACAACTATATCAAATTGTTCTTTTTTTTCAATTGATAATTCTTCTGCACGAGCACTAACAGCATAAATATTTTTTAAACCCAATTCATGAATAACTAGATTTAAGAAATTTATTTTTTTACCATTTGATTCAATTAAATAAATGGTTGTATCTGGATAAATTATTTTTAGAACAATCCCTGGAAAACCAGCACCAGTACCAATATCTATGATACTTTGATTTGTAATTTCGATTTTCTGAGTAAATAATAAAGAATCTAAAAAATGTTTATAAAAGACTTCTTGATCATCAATAATCCTTGTAAGATTATGAATCTTATTTTGCTCTTGCAATATTTTCATATATTTTAATAATTGCTCTTTCTGTAGGGAAGTAATTTTAGTAATGTTTTCTTCAAAAATATCTCAATTCATTGATAAGCCTCCCAAATAAAAAAAGCGAATATACGCTTTTTTAATTTTACCAATTTTACTTAATATTTGGATTAAAAGTTGATTTTTTTATTAATTCTTCATTAATGAAATATCAAATTGCAATTGGAACAATTACTATCAATGATGAAATTGATGTTAATAATCCAATAAAATCCAATCTAATAAATGGCATTATGAAAAATTCAAAATTAACATATCCAAGAACAATAATTAACAATATTGCAGTGATAATTCCAATCACATAAGCACCTTTAACTTTTCTTACATTAACTTTATTTGTATGTCGATTACGAATTTGACCAATTATTAATGCTAAATAAATTAAGAAACAGTAAATAACTGTTGTACTTGATAATGTATCTGCAATTAACATATGATTTGGTGTTTCATTTCTAACAATACCAATAATAATTGAAATTGAAGTTGTAAATATATAAATTACATCTGTAATAATTGCTCCTAAGAAAGAAGCTGATTTATGTGAAATATTTTCATATCTCTTTCCTAAATATATGAATTTTTCATCTGCAGCAGATTTAATCGTTCTAGGAATTAAGGTTGTATATCCATTAATAACTGTCAAGATTGTTAAAGTAATTATTATTTTAAACAATAAACTAATCCCTGGAGCGTTTTCATTAAACATACTATCAAATAAATTAAAAATATTGCCATCATTTGCTCCAATAAAAATTGAAATGGTAATAATAATATAAAATGCTGTTACTCCAATAATTGCTGTTAACATTGCTGGTTCAACAACTTCTTTGTGCTCAACGTCTTTTTGTAAAGTTGAAGCATGAATAAAGCCATCAAATGCAAATAAAATTGGAATCGCTGTTGCAAAGAATGTTCCTAAACTTCATTGACCACTTGATTTATCAAATGAATTACTTTCGCCATCAACATTTCCTGTTAAAAAAAGAACAAATCCCCCAATAACTACTGCAAATAATGGAATAAACTTTACAAATGTAAATATTGTTTGAATTCATTTACTTGGTTTTGATGTATATGAATTCATAATTTGAAAGCTAATCAATAAAATAGTTGATAGTGTTATTTTTATTGAAAGAAAACTTGCAGTTGATAATGTTTCATGTAATGCAGTTTTACCTGTTGCTGCTAAAAATGGTTCAATTCCATATGTGAATAACACATCAACAGTGAACAATGCCCCAATTGAAGCTAAAACTGGCATATAAAAACCTACATAAAATATTGAAAATAAACTTGCAGATTGTCTATTTAAAAATTTATTTGATCAAGATTGCACAGTATTATGATCATCTTTTTCAATTGATGAAGCAATTTCTATAAAAGAAATCATCATTAATGTACAAACTACACCAATAAAGGCTCATACTACTAAAGCTAAATATGGATTTTGCCCCGCAGTTTCAAGTACACCACCACTACTTCTATTTTTCAAATAAATTCCTGAACCAACAACAATTCCAAAAGCCATTGAAAAAATGGTTAGAAATTCAAAAATTTTATTCCTCGCTTTATTTTTTTTATTTACTTTTATCAATTTTATTCACTTCCTTATTTTTTAATAAAAAGTCATTTACCAACCATGTACTAATTATTATTGTTAAAAATCCAAATCACATTGAAGGAATGATTAATTTATCAGCTCCTCCAAATTTAATAAAATCAACTATGTTTTGGACAATACTTACATAATGCATATAAGATACCATAAATACTAATATCAACAAAGTAATTATACCAATAGCATAACTACCTTTAAACTGTTTTGTTTGATATTTTTTTGTTCTTCTATTGTCTAATAATCCAGCCATTATTAATCCATAAATTATAAAAACAAATAAAATTCCTGTATCTGCAGAATAATATGATACTAAAAAGTAATCTAATGATCCTTTATCTGTTATTAACAATGAGATTGTTACAAAAATAACTGCCATTGTCATAGTTATAATTCCACTCATTAAACAGGCTTTTTTATAATCTAATTTTTTAGAATTATCTTTTGAATAGATGTATCCTTCATCAATTGAACCTTGAATCATTCTTGGAAATAATGCAGTATATGCATTAACTGTAGCAAGTAATGTAACCACAATTATTAAATTAAATACTAATGATAACTGCGGACTGACATTATCAAACATGCTCAATACATTTCCATCATCTGATGCAACAAATATTGAAATAGTTATAATTAAATAAAATATTGAAACTGCGATAATTCCTGTCAACATTGCTGGAGCAACAACTTCTTTATGCTCAATATCTTTTTGAATTGCAATTGAATCCACAAATCCATCAAATGCAAATAAAATTGGGATTAAAGCCATAAATATATGATTTACTTTAAATGGTTCATAATCAGTTTCAAATGAATTTTCTGAAATTTTTCCACTAAAAAATAATGTAAATCCCCCAATTAATACCATCAACAATGGTACAAATTTTAAAACTGAAAGTATAATTTGAACTCATTTACCTTCTTTTGTATAAAATGTATTAAATAATTGAAATCCTAATAAAATAACTGATCCAAGTATTAATTCAACTGTAATTCTTACAGTTTCTCCACCCATTAAATCATTTAAAGTATGTGCTTCATTAGAAGTTGCAAATACAAATGCATCAACTGCACTAAATAGTGCATTTACAGTAAATAGTCCCCCAATTATAGTTAGTACTGGTCAATAGATAACAATATAAAATATTGAAAATATTGTTCCAAATCTTCTTCCTAAAAAGGTTGCCCCAATTGTAGGCATAGTATTATGTTCATCTTTTTTTGATATTGATGAAGCTTCAATAAATGAAAGCATCATCATACAAGCAAATACTCCAACAAAGACTCAGACAGCTATTGCAACTCATGGGTTTTGCCCAGCAGCTGCAAGAACTCCATCTTTACTAGAGTTTTTTAAATAAATCCCTGAACCAACAACAATTCCAAATGTAAGTGAAAATATCGTTAGAAATTCAAAAGTTTTATTCATTGCCTTATTTTTTTTATTAACCTTTATCATCTTTTACCTCGTTATATTTTTTCTTTAAATAGAACAACAGCATTTGAATATCTGCAGGATTAACTCCAGTTATTCTTGAAGCTTGACCAATTGATTTTGGTCTTACTCTTTCAAGTTTTTGTTTTGCTTCAACTGCTATGTTTTCTACATCATCATAATTTATATCAGTTGGTATTTGTTTCCTTTCCAATTTAATAAATTTTTCGATTATTTCATTTTCTTTTTTAATATAACCTTCAAATCTAATTTCTATTAAAATTATTTGCAATTGTTGATCTGTTAAAGCACTCAAAAAATCAATATGTCTTTTTAAAACATCCATTTCAACTTTTGGTTGTTTTAAAATTTCATATGCACTTAAACCTTGAGTTAATTCTGCTTGTTCTAATTCTTTAAGTTCTTTTGCCAAATCAGTTTTTGGTGAAAACCGAATATCTTTTAATTTTAAAATTGTTTCATTAATTTCATCTTTGAATTTTGTAAATTGAATAAATTCTTCATCTGAAATCAATCCAATTTCATGACCATATTGTTTCAATCGCATTTCTGCATTATCATTTCTTAAAGTTAAACGATTTTCTGCACGACTTGTAAGTAGCCGATATGGTTCTACAACACCTTTATTAATTAAGTCATCAATCATAACTCCAATGTATGATTCATTTCTTTTTAAAATTAAAGGATTAAGTCCATTAATTTTTCTAACAGCATTTATTCCAGCAATTAATCCTTGTCCCGCAGCTTCTTCATAGCCACTAGTTCCATTAATTTGTCCTGCTGTAAATAATCCGTTAAATCCTTTCAATTCAAGTGATAAATTTAATTGTTGAGGATCTATACAATCATATTCAATTGCATAAGCTCATTTATCAACAATCACATTTTCAAAACCAGGTAAACTTCTCAACATTAAGTCTTGAACTTCAATTGGCATTGAAGTTGAAAATCCTTGCACATAAAAAGTATCTAATTGCTTAGATTCTGGTTCTAAAAAAATTTGATGTGTTTCTTTTTTATTAAATCTTACAATTTTATCTTCAAAACTTGGACAATATCTTGGTCCAACAGATTGAATTTCTCCAGAATACATTGCAGATCTATTTAAATTATCCTCAATAATTTTTTTAGTTTCTAAAGTTGAATGAATCAAATAACAATCCATTTGTTTTGAAAACTCTATTGGATTTTTGGTAGAAGATGAAAATGCTAAAGGCATATTTGTTCCAGGTTCAATGACAGCTTTTGATAAATCTATTGAATCCTTTTTTACTCTTGGTGGTGTTCCAGTTTTAAATCTAAAAGTTTTAATATTATTTTTAATTAGAGTTGCGCTTAAACTTTTTGTAGTGATCTCATCATTAGGACCACTTTCAAATTTTTCTTCACCTCTATAAATTAAACTTGATAGATATGTTCCAGTTGTTAATACAACTGCTTTACATGAAATTGTTTTTCCACTTTTTAGTATTACACCTTGAACATTATTTTGATTATCTAAAATAATATCTTCAACAGCATCCACAACTAAAGTTAAATTTTTTTGTTCTTTAACTTTATTTTGCATATACTTTGAATATTCAATTTTATCTGACTGAGCGCGTAGTGCTCAAACTCCAGGTCCTCTTGATGAATTTAATAATTTCATTTGCAAAGCAGTTGCATCAGCTGCTTTTGCCATTTCTCCACCAAGTGCATCAATTTCTCTTACAACAATTCCTTTTGCAGGACCTCCAACAGAAGGGTTACATGGCATGGTTGCAATTTTATCTTCGTATAGATTTATTAAAATTGTTTTTTTGTTTAATCTAGCGCTTGCAAGTGCAGCTTCAACACCAGCATGTCCAGCTCCAACTACAATAATATCTGCTTCCATGAATAAACACCTTCTTTCATTTTAATTATTTAATTCTTTCAAACAATACAAGTTTATTTTCAATTTTGTTAAAATTAAAATTATTTGATTCTAAATTTTTGAAATTTACTTCTTTAGGGTCAACACCCATTTGACCAACCATTAGTGGATAAGAATTTACCAAGATTGGTTTTAATAAGAAAGAAATTATCATAATATTTTTTTGTAAAATTGAAAGCACAAGATTTAGATCATCTATTTTTTGTTCTTTTTCAAGAGCTCATGGTTTTGTGTCTTCAATAAATTTATTACATTCTTGTCCAAGTTTTAAAATCACTTGACAAGCTTCTGACATATTATATTGATCCATTAATTTTTGATATTCTTTAATAGTTTCATTTCCAAGTTTTACTAAAAAATGAGATTCATCAATTTTTGTTTCTAAAAGTTTTCCATCAAAATATTTCATAATCATATTTGAAACTCTTGATAATAAATTTCCAACATTATTTGCAAGATTAGTATTAAATGATTCAATAAATAATTCATCAGTAAAGTTACCATCTTTGTCTGTTGGTAAATTATTTATGATATAAAATCTCAATGCATCACTTGAATATTTTTCAATTAACTCTATTGGATCAATTACATTTCCAAGTGATTTAGACATTTTAGTATCTTTACTTAAAATTCATCCATGACTTAATAACTTATCAGGTGCTTTTAAATCTAATGACTTTAACATAACTGGTCAATAAATTGAATGGAAACGAGTGATTTCTTTTCCAACTAATTGAAGTACTTCACTATCATGCGATCAAAATTTTTGTAACATTGATTCATCATTACTACCTCAACCTAATGCTGTAATGTAATTTGATAAAGCATCCAGTCATACATAAATAACATGATTTGGATTTTCCAAAACTTCAATTCCTCATTTAAAACTAACTCTAGTTACTGATAAATCTTCTAAGTCATTATTAATAAAATTATTTAACATTTCCTTTTTTCGATTTGCAGGTTCTAAAAAGTCAGTTGCAAATAATTCTTGCAAATAATCTTTGAAATTTGAAACTCTTAGCATATATGTTTCTTCTTCAAAATCAACTGCTTTGTTTTTACAAACATTATGAATAAAGTCTTCATCCATTTGCTCACGAGTTAAAAATTCTTCACAGCTAATACAATATTTTCCACTGTACTTTGAAGGATAAATCAAATCTTTAGACAATAAAAGACTGAACATTTTTTGAACAGCTTTAACATGATCTTCATCAGTTGTTCTAATAAAACGATCATAATCTATATTTAATTTTTCTCACAACTCTTTAAATGTTAATACAATTCCATCAACATATTCTTGAGCAGACATATTAGCTTCAACTGCTTTTTGTTCAATTTTTTGACCATGTTCATCTGAACCAGTTAAAAAGAAAACGTCGAAACCGTTTTCTTTTTTGTATCTTGCCATCACGTCTGCTAAAGTTGTAGTATATGTGTGTCCAATATGTAATTTTCCACTTGGATAATATATTGGAGTAGAAACAAAGAAATTTTTTGACATACTATTTTTCCTCTACTTGTAAATTGTAAATTCCTTTTAAACCTCTATAACTTTCATTATGTGTTAATCCATAACCTACAATGAAAACATCATCAAGTTTAAATAAACTTTCAACGTTCAATTCTTCATTTTTTTCTTTTGATTTTTTATCAATCAATGATAATAACTTAACATCTTTTGGATTTTCAGCCATTACTAAGTCATAAGTTTTTTTCAATGCATTTCCTTTATAAAAAATATCACATACAATTAAAACATTTTTATCTTCCAATGAATCTGTTAAACCTAAATCAATTTTAGCCGTGTGATCTTCACCCGGTTTTCTTGTTATAAATTGAATTGTTACATCAATTGGTAATTCTCTAATTAAGTCTGCTACAAATACAAATGTACTTGATAATTCAGCAACAATTGTTAATTGCTGATTTTCATAAAGTTTTGCATAATCATTTGCAGCTTTAATAACAGCAGCCTTGATTTCTTCTTCAGTTATTAAAGTTACTAATTTGTGATTATCTATCATTTTAATCCATCACCCTTCTAAAAATTTTATCTACATGTCTAATAAAAAAATTAATATCAAATAATTCATCTAACTCATTATCATTACTAATAAATTTAGAAATGTTATTTTTAAGTAGAATAGTCTTAAACTCTTCTCCTGTTTGTTGACATTCTAATGTACAAGCTTGGATAAAGTCATAAACTTCTTCTCTAGAATAATTATACTTCATTAATATGTAAGTTAAAACTCTTTGACTAAAGAATAATCCTTTTTGCTCTTCAATGTGTTTTTCAATGTTTTTCACATTAATAACTAGATTATCAATAGTATTACTCATTCTTCTTAAAATATAGACCAAAATATTGAAAACATCTGGAAGCATTAATCGCTCATTTGAGCTGTGTGAAATATCTCTTTCATGTCACAAAAGATTATTTTCATATGAAGCAGACACAAATGTTCTCACATATCTTGCTAAACCAGATATGTTTTCACTACTAATTGGATTTTTTTTATGAGGCATTGAACTAGAACCTTTTTGTCCTTTATCAAAACCTTCACATATTTCTTGTACTTCACTTCTTTGAAAGTGACGAATTTCAATTGAAATCTTTTCTAAAGTTGAAGCAATATTTGCAAATGTCGACATTAAGTTCGCATGACGATCTCTTTGTGTAACTTGTGTTGATAATGTATCAACATTTAAATCCATTTTTTTAGCAACAATTTCTTCAACTTCTAATTCTAGATTTGCATAATTTCCCATTGAACCAGAAATTTTTGAAACTTCTATTTGCTTTCTTGCAAGATTAAAACGCTCAATTTGGCGTTTTATTTCTTCAAATCATAATAAGAATTTTAAACCTAATGAAGTTGGTTCACCATACATTCCGTGAGTTCTTCCCATAATGATTTGTGTTCTATTTTCATTTGCTTTTTCAAATAATGTTGCTTTTAATTTTTCTAGTGCTTCAAAAACAACTTGATTTGATAATTGAATCATTTTATTTTGAGCAGTATCAACTATATCTGTTGAAGTTAAACCCAAATGGATTCATTTTTTTTCTTCTCCTAATGTTTCTGAAATTGCTCTTGTAAACGCAACAACATCATGTTTTGTTTCTTTTTCAATTTCTAACATACGAGCACGATCAATTTTTGAATTCTTTAAAATTTTACTTAAGTCATCTTGAGGAACAACCCCTAGTTCACTTCATGCTTCAACAACAAATTTTTCAACATCTAATCATATATCTAATTTGTTATCTTCATTTCAAATTTGTTCAATCTCTTTAATTGAATATCTTTCTAGCATAATTGTTCCTCCTAAAAATTAAAATACTTCTTCTAATAATACTGTTTGAGTTCTATCTGGTCCAACAGAGAAACCAACAATATCTGTTTCACAAATTTTTTCAATTAGTTTTAAATAATTTTTTGCAGCATCAGGTAATTCTGTAAATGAAGTTACCTTTGTAATATCTTCACTTCATCCTGGAGTTGAAATATAAACTGGTTCACATTTTTCAAATTCCTCTGAAGTTGCTGGTACATTTGTTATTTCTCTTCCATCTAATAAATATTTGTTACAGATTTTAATTTCATCCATTCCAGATAAAACATCTAATAGGGTAATAAATAATTTGTCTAATCCAGAAGTTCTAATTGAATATTTTAATGCAACTGCATCAAGTCATCCAATTCTTCTTGGTCTTTTTGTATTTGATCCATATTCATTTCCACGTTCTCTAATACCATCTCCAATGGCATCATTTAATTCTGTAGGAAATCCTCCAGCTCCAACTCTTGTTGAATAAGCTTTAACAACTCCTAGAATCGAATCAACATATTTAAATCCAAGTCCTGTTCCTAAAGCAACATTACTTGCAGAACAATTTGAACTTGTAACGTATGGATAAGTTCCATGATCTATATCTAGCATTGCACCTTGTGCACCTTCAAATAAAACTTTTTTTCCTTCTTTAATTGCAGCTTCAACATATTCACCACTATCAATAATATTATTTTTGATAGTATTGTAATCTTCAATTAATTGGTTATATGTATTTTCAAAATCATTTAATTCAATGTTATACATATTCTTTAAAAATTTTTGTTGGTATAAATAAATTTGTTCAAATCTTTGTTTGAAATTTGGATTTGCAAGATCGCCAAGTCTCACTCCAATACGTGAAACTTTGTCTTGATAAGCTGGTCCAATTCCTCTTTTAGTTGTTCCAATTTTATTTTCACCTTTTGAATCTTCTTGTGCTCCATCAATTAGAATATGATAAGGTAATACAAGTTGTGTTCGATTTGAAATTAATAATGTTCCATATTCCACTCCAGAATTTTTAATAATTTCAAATTCACTAACAAGTTGTCTTAAATTTAAAACACAGCCATTTCCAATAACATTGATAACTTTTTTATTAAAAATTCCTGAAGGTATAATTGTTACTTTATGTTTTTGTCCGTTGAAATTAATTACATGTCCTGCATTATCTCCTCCAGAAAATCTCACTACTATATTTGTTTTTTGAGCAAAGTAGTCAGTAACTTTTCCTTTACCTTCATCACCTCATTGTGATCCAACAACAACTAATGTGTTATATTTTTTCATTTTGTTTCTCCTCTATTTGTTAAACATATTCATAACTTTTTTAAAATCAGAATCTTGAACAAAGATTTTTAAAAAGTCAGAAATATCATTTACTCTTTGTTTTATACTTTCAATTTCATTATTATTCATTTTTGATAAAACTCAATCAACGATTTTATATTCCTTATTTGGTGGAGGATCAATTCCAATTCTTAGTCTGTTAAACTGATCACTTCCCAATAAAGCAATAATATTTTTAATACCATTATGTCCTCCAGCGCTTCCTTTTTCTCTAAAGCGTGCTGAAGCAAGTGGTAAATCCTTATCATCATAAATCACAATTATATCTTTAATATTTATTTTATAAAAATTCATAATTGCAATTAATGCTTGTCCAGAAAGATTCATAAAAGTTTGAGGTTTTGCAAAAATAACTTTTTCACCATTAATTGATGAAAAAAATAATTGTGCTTTTAAATCTTCTTTTGAATTTTGAAATCCATATCTTTCAAGTAAACAATCAATAGCTATAAAACCAGCGTTATGACGTGTGACTTCATATTGTTTTCCTGGATTACCTAGTCCAATAATTAATTTAGGCATTTTATTTTTTAAATTCCTTTAAATATTCTTCAACAGTTTTTGTAAGTGAATCTTTAAAATCATGATATACATTTGTTAATGATGATTTTTCATATGAACTTAAAATCATATTTGAAAGTAAATTTGAAACTGTAACAATTTTTAATCCTTCAAATTTTCTTTCTTCAGGAATATCAATTGTATCTGTTACAATAACTTCTTTGACAATACCTTCATTAATTGCATCTTGCATTTTTGAAGTTGCATCTCCATTAAATAAACCATGACAAGCAAATAAATAAATATCTTCTGCTCCAGCTTCTTTTAAAGCTCTTGCTCCATTTATAATTGTTCCTCCAGTATCAATCATGTCATCAATAACAAAACAAGTTTTATTTTGGATATCTCCTAAAATGAATTCTACTTCTGCTTTATTTGGTTCAGGTCTTCTTTTTGCAATTACTGCAATTCCAGTTGTAATTTGTCCTGTATAACTGGCAACTCCATGAACTCTAGTAAGACCACCATGATCAGGTGAAACTAAGATACAGTTTTCAGGGTCTAATTTATTTTTAATAATTGTGTCGATAATTTCACTTGCCATAGTTTGTGCAGTTGAAAAATTATCTGTTGGAATATTAAAAAATCCCATAGTTTGTGCTGAATGAAGATCAACTGTAATTACACGATTTGCTCCAGCTGTTTCAATTAAATTTGCAACAAGTCTAGCAGTAATTGGTTGTCTTCCTTTTGCTTTTCTATCTTGACGTGCATATCCAAAATATGGAATAACCACATTAATTTTTTGTGCACTAGCTCTTTTAAATGCGTCAATGGCAATTAATAATTCCATTAAATTGTCACTCACAGGTTGATTAGTTGATTGAATAATATAAATTTCTTGTCCTCTCACTGAGTCAAGAGATTGTACTATCATCTCTCCATCCTTAAATTTTGAAGTTTTTGCTTGTGATTCTGTTACTTCTAATAAATCACAAACTTTTTTAGTTAATGGCTTATTTGATGATAATCCAAAGATTTTTATGCTATCTTTATTCATGTTTGTATTTATCTCCCCTTTAATAATAACAAATTTCAACTATTTATTTAGTCAAAAAGAAAATATAAAAAGTAAATTGAAAAAAACCTTGTCTGTGAGTATCAAAGAAAGGTATTTATATTAATAAATTAAAAAGTTTGGCCCTTGTAGACAAGGTTTTTGAACCTAAATTTATCTATTTACTAATTTAAAAATCATATATAATATAAAAAGTGACTAAAAAAGGGCATTTTATAAGGAGTTATTATGGGATTAGCAAATTTATACGATATATCACACAAAAATGGAGATAAAAAATTATATGAAAATACTGCAATAAAAATAAATAAAGGTGAGCACATCGCTTTAATAGGGCCAAACGGTGCTGGAAAAACAACTTTATTAAATATTATTGCAGGAAAAATTTTACCAGATAAAGGTGAAGTTGAAATTCATCCAAAAACTAAAATTGGTTATTTAGATCAACATCAAGATGTTGATGGTGAACAACTAGTTGAAGATTATTTAAAACTTGCATTTAGTTATCTATATGAATTAGAAGCAAGAATGAATAAAATTTATGAAGATATGGCAATTGAATATAACGAAGATGAATTAGTAAAAGCTTTAAAATACCAAGATACATTAAATTTAAATGACTTTGAAATGATTGATAAAAAAATTGGAAACCTAGTTGATGGATTAGGAATTGGTTTAGATAAGTTAAAAATGAAAATGGGAGAATTATCTGGGGGTCAAAGAGGAAAAGTTATTCTTGCAAAACTTTTACTAAGCGGTGATGATTTTTTACTTTTAGACGAACCTACAAACTTCTTAGATATTCAACAAGTTGAATGACTTGCAAAATTCTTACAGAACTATGAAAAGGCTTTTGTAATGGTATCTCATGATAATGATTTTATTAATAAAACTTGTGGCATTATTTACGCTTTAGATAATTTAAGACTAACTCGCTTTGTTGGAAACTATGATAAGTATCTAGCAGATTCAGAAATGCTTAAAGAACAATATGATAAAGCTTTTGCATCACAGCAAAAAACAATTAAGAAATTAGAAACTTTTGTTGCTAAAAATAAAGCTAGAGCAAGTACTGCAAAGTCTGCACAATCAAGACAAAAAATATTAGACAAAATGGATGTAATGAATGAAAGAAGAGATCTTACAAAACCAAATTTTAATTTTAATTATAAACGTCCAGCAAGTGCTACTATTTTAGAAGCTAAAAATTTAATTATTGGTTATGAACATCCGTTACTTCATGAATTAAACTTTTCTATTCGTGAAGGTGAAAAATGTATTATTACTGGAAGAAACGGGATTGGAAAAACTACATTTTTAAAAACTGCTTCAACAGAAATTAAACCTTTTGATGGTGGTGTTGAATTAGGAAATGGTGTTGAATACGCTTACTTTAAACAAATTGAAGATGTGACAGGAATTAATGCTGTTCAATATTTATTAAGAAAGTTTCCCGATATTACTGATTCAGAAGCTAGAGCAAAAATTGGACAATTTGGTGTTAAAAGTTCATTAATGATGCAACCAATGGAAAAACTATCTGGAGGAGAGCAAACAAGAGTAAGACTTGCAGCTCTAAGTATGATTCCATGTAGTCTTTTAGTACTTGATGAACCTACAAACCACATTGATGTATTAGCAAAAGAAGCACTTTTAGATGCAATACAAGCATTTAAAGGTACTGTTTTATTAACAACTCACGATATTAATTTTTCAACTTTATGAGCAGATAGAGTTATAGATTTTGAAACTTTAGTGTAAAATTATCTTATATCAAATTATATTGGGAGGTATTTTTATGGATAAAAACTTTGATTCTGGTTGTTTTAAATGTATTGAAGAAATGCAAAAAACAAACCAAGGTGGCGCTGCTGCAAGTATTTTAACAATGAAAATGCAACAAGGAATTGCACAACAAGATTTGGATAACATTCACTTATGTGCAAAACATTCTTAAAAAAAAGATATCTTACGATATCTTTTTTTTAATAAATGTTGATCCACTTCCTGACATTATACCCTCTTTTGTATATTGTTCTAATTCTGGATAAAGTGTAACTGCTGCTTTAGTAAGATAATTTATTTCTTGGTTATAACCTACTTTATCAAATTGTTCATAGACTGCTTTGGTTTCACAATTTATATTTGTAAAGATTAAATCTTCTTTAAAAATTTTAATATTGCTCTCAGTTTTTTCAACTATTTCACCATAACCTTTTACAATTGCTACATCAAATCCCGAAATAAAATAATAAGAATCATACCCAACTTTAAGTGCTATTTCATTTCAAATTGTTTGAGAAATTTTACAATCTCCTATTAAATATTTTGCTAATGCAATTGCATTACTTGTTCCCCCACCAAGTCCTGAACCGATAGGAATCTTTTTTTCTAATCTAATTGTAAAGAATTCAGTGATTATATTATTTTTTCTTAGTATATTTAAAACATCAAAAATAAAATTTGATTTAGTTAATTGCTCAATATTACATTCAATGACATCCTGAGCTAAACTATTTTTTTCTATAATTAAAGTATCATACAGGTTTTCAACCTTTGTAATTAAACTTTCAATTTTATGATATCCACTATTATCTTTGGGAAATACTTTTAAATTTAAATTTACTTTTGCATAAGAATTTATTTTCATTGAGCTACCTCATTATATATAGATATAAAATCTTCAATACTTAAATTTTCTGGCCTTTTCATAGGATTAATTTTTAATTTTTCCAATGCTAATTGTGATTGAGATTTATTAGCAGTTAATTGCCCTAAATTATTCAATATTGTTTTTCTTTTATTGTTAAAAAGTTTTCTAACCATTTCAACAAATTTTTGATCATCATTTACACTATTCAAATATTTATTATTAAATTTTAGACTTATAATTGCTGAATCAACTTTTGGAACTGGTCTAAACATATTTTTATTTACAGTAAATTCATATTTTAATTCAGAATAAAACTGACATGCAATAGAAAGATTATTATAATTATTTTCATTTTGTTTTGCACAAATTCTTGTTGCGACTTCTTTTTGAACCATAAAAATAGCTGCATCTAAATTAGTAGAAAAATTTAAAGTTCTAAAAATTATTTGACTAGTAATGTAATAAGGTGTATTTGATATTAATGAGATTTTTTTATAACCTAATTTTAAGAATTGCTCAAAGTCTATATTTAAGACATCATCAATTATTAGTTCAAAGTTTGGCTCTGTAATTTCAAATTTTAGAACATACTCCATATCCTTATCAATTTCAATTGCAATAACTTTTTCAAATCTCTTAACAAGTTCTTTAGTTAAAGCTCCTCTTCCTGGACCAATTTCTATTATTAAATGTTTTTCATCTTGATCTAAAATATTTATAATTTTATTAATTAAATTTTTATCACTAATAAAGTTTTGACCAAATTTTTTCTTTGCAAATTCCATTTAAGATACTCCTAAAATTTTTTTAACATCTTCAACATTTAAATTTAATAAGTTTAATCATTGAAATAATTTTTTTGAATTAATTTTTTCATTTCAATTAAAGTGACTGGCAATTTTGATTCTATTTTTTATATTATAAAAGTCATTTTCTAAATATTGTTTTCAAGTTAAAGTTTCTATTTCTTTTCCATTAAATTGTATCAAGTTTTTTAATGCTTCACGTATATCTTCTTCATTTGCTTCTGCGATTCCAATTTTTTTTGAATTTTTTATGCTTTTCTTATTGATAAATGCGTTAAAACATTTAAAATTAAGATATGCATTAATGGTATCGCGGATTTTAACTCCAGGACCATCAGGGTCTGTAAAAATTATTACACCTCGTACATCATTAAGGTCACGTATCAATTGTAAAATTTTATTATCTAAGGCAAGTCCATTTGTTTCAATGGTATCAATATTATCAGATCCATAAATTAATTTTAGTTTATTAGTGTCTGTTTTACCTTCAACAATTATGACTTGTTCAATTTTCATATCAAATAACACCTTTCTTATACTTTAACTAGTATTTTTATAGTTATTATAGTATAATTATACACGAAGGGTTTTTTTCTTATAGAGGAGGAAATAAATATGGCATCATGAGACCGTAAAAGAGAATTCGTTGCTTTAGACTTAGGTACTGCTAACGTAGTAGCATACTTAGGGGGACAAGGGATCATTTATAATGAACCTTCAACAATGGCATACGATGTACATACAAACACAGTTATAGCAGCTGGAGAACAGGCTTACGAAATGGTTGGTAAAACTAACGAAGACATTAGAATGGTTGTACCATTAGTTGACGGAGTTATTGCTGACTTAGACGCTGCAAAAGATTTAATCAAAATCATCTTTTCACGTATCAAATTATCAGATATCTTAAAAAATGCTTTAGTAGTTCTTGCCTGCCCTTCAGGAGTTACTGAATTAGAAAGAGGAGCATTGAAACAAGTTGTTGCTGATATGGGAGCAAAAAATGTTCTTGTTGAAGAAGAAGTTAAATTATCAGCTATTGGAGCTGGAATTAACATCTCAATCGCTAGTGGACACTTAGTTGTTGACATTGGTGGGGGAACAACAGATATCGCTATTATTTCTGCTGGAGATATTGTTATCTCAAGATCAATCAAAACAGCTGGAAATCACTTTGACGAAGAAATTAGAAAATACATTCGTGCAGAGTACAACGTACTAATCGGAATTAAAACTGCTGAAAAAATTAAAATTGAGATCGGTTCATTAACAAAAATCGATAACGGACGTACATTCCGTGCATTCGGAAGAGACGTTATTTCAGGGTTACCAAGAGAAGTTGTTATTTCACCAGATGAAGTAAAAAATGCATTATTAGCACCATTTTCAAAAATTACTGACTTAATTGTTGAAGTAATGGAAAATACACCTGCTGAATTAGCTGGAGATATTATTAGAAATGGTATTACTATTTGTGGTGGTGGAGCTTTATTAAGAGGAATCGATACATACTTTGAATCAATTTTCCAATTAAAAGTTACAAAAGCTCAAGATCCTTTATTAACAGTTATTGAAGGAACTAAAGAATACGAAAAACAAATCGAAAAATGATTAGACGTAGTTGAATTACGTGATTCAAGAGAATACAACATTAAATAATAAAAAAGAAGCTAGAAGTTACAAGCTTCTTTTTTATTTTATTGCCATTTTTTTACAAAATAATACAACTATTATAATAAAAATAGTTAAAATATATTTAGATAGTTGAGGGATACTTATGGCAAAAATAACTTTAAACCAGAGAAGACACATCGCAATTGATGTTGGTACAAGTAAAACAAAAATTCACATTGAAAATTTAGGTCTAGTATTTAATGCAGCAACATTGGTTGCCCTAGATTTTAAAACTAGAAGAGTAGTAGCAGTTGGAGATGATGCCAAAAAGTTTGTGGGGAAACTTAGTGGATCATTACAACTTAAATATCCTATGAAACGTGGTGTCATTACAGATATGGCTATGCTTAAACTATTTTTATCAGCTGTTTTAAGTAAATATAAAAATGAATTGGATGGAGCAATTGTTACATTGGCTTGCCCTACAAGTGTAACTACTTTAGAAAGAAATTCCTTAATTAAATCAATTAAGGAATTGGGTGTATATCATGTTCAAGCTGAAGATGATGTTAAGCTTGCCCTATTAGGTGCTGGAGTTGATATTACAAAACCTAATGGTTACTTATGTTTAGATATTGGAGCTGGAAAATCAACAGCTGCAATTATTGCAACTAATGGTACAGTATGTACAAAATGATCAAAATCTGGGGGAAACTCAATGGATTTAGATATAATAAAACATTTAAAAAGCAAAGAACAAATGTTAATTGGAGAAATAACAGCAGAATCAATTAAAAATTCTATTGCTACTTTAATTAAAACAAAAGAACCTTTAAAAACTAGTGCCTATGGATATGATTTAAATTCAGGTCTTCCAAAAGAAGTAATATTACAAGATAAAGATATTCTAAAAATTGTGCAATCAACATTTGGAAATTTAACAAACTTAATAACTACAGTTCTTGAAGAAGCTCCCAACGAATTAGCTGGAGATGTTATTAAAAATGGAATTGTTGTAACTGGAGGAGTTGCATTAATTCCTGGAGTTAAATTTTATTTAGAAGATTTCTTTGAAATACCTGTTAGAGTTGCTAAAAATGCTTTAACAGCAACAATTGATGGAGCAATTGCTCACAAAGAATTGACAATTGAAGACATGGAATTTAGTTCACAAAAAGAGGAATTTTTCTAGATTCCTCTTTTTTATTTTTTAATGTGCTACACTCTATATGGTGTTGAGAATGAGTAAGAAAAAAATCTATGAATATAACAATGAGCTAATCCCTCAAGTTGATAAGATATATTTTCATAAAACATTTGAAGTATGTTTACATAAGCAAATTTGTCTAGATAAAAGAGATGAATTATATAAATGTACTTCATGTTTTACAGTTTTTTTATTTAATAAAGCAAATTTTAAGAATTTTAAAAAAAGAATTATTAAAGAATTTGATTTTGAAACTGCAGAAAAGGATTTAAAGAAAAAAATTCAAGAAAAAGAAAATGAAATTGAATATGAAGAAGACTTAAAAACTTATTATGATTTATATTAATTATCATTTTTTTAAGTTATAATCTTTCTATATATTTCTACAGACAATTTTCATATTGAAAGTTGTCTTTTTTTATGTTAAAATCATATCAGATTATGTATTCTACTTTTAACTAGAAATACGTAATTCATTTTTAAAATAAATTAAAAGAAAAAGGAGAGCGTAACATGGCAAATAAAAAACCAACATTCGTGTCAATGGACTTAGGTACTGCAAACACACTTGTTTACATTGCTGGACAAGGTATTGTTTATAACGAACCTTCAATCGTTGCATACAGAATTAAAGAAAACAAAATCGTTGCTGTAGGGGAAGAAGCTTACAAAATGATCGGGAAAGGTAACAAAACAATCCGTGTTGTTAGACCAATGGTTGATGGAGTTATTACTGACATTAGAGCAACTGAAGCTCAATTAAGATATATTTTTACAAAATTAAGAATTACAAAACAATTAAGACACTCAATCATGCTATTAGCATGTCCTTCAGTTATTACTGAATTGGAAAAAACAGCGTTGAAAAAAATCGCTATTAACTTAGGAGCAGACCAAGTATTCGTTGAAGAAGAAGTTAAAATGGCTGCTTTAGGTGGAGGAGTAAATATTTATGCTCCAACAGGAAACTTAATCGTTGATATGGGTGGGGGAACTACTGATATTGCTGTATTAGCATCAGGAGATATCGTTCTATCAAAATCAATTAAAGTTGCTGGAAACTACTTAAATGATGAATGTCAAAAATTCATTAGATCACAATACGGACTAGAAATCGGTTCAAAAACAGCTGAATCAATTAAAGTTAACGTTGGATCATTATCAAAATACCCAGACGAAAGACGTATGAAAGTTTATGGTCGTGACGTTGTTTCTGGATTACCAAGAGAAATCGAAATTACACCAGAAGAAGTACGTGAGGTATTGAAAGTACCAGTATCAAGAATTATTGACTTAACAGTTCAAGTATTAGAAGATACACCACCAGAATTAGCTGGAGATATCTTTAGAAATGGTATTACTATTTGTGGAGGTGGAGCCTTGATTAGAGGAATCGACAAATACTTCGCAGATACATTACAATTACCAACAAAAATTGGTGAACAACCATTATTAGCCGTAATTAACGGAACTAAAAAATTCGAATCAGAAATCTGAGAAATTATTAAAGCTCAAAGATTACACGATGACATCATGGGTAGATAATCCCTTTTAAAGTTTTATTAGATATATAACAATAAAAGGAGGTTTATATTCATGTATATTGAAACAAATAGACCTTTCATTTCCCTAGATCTAGGAACAAGCAATATCCTTGCTTATGTCTCAGGTCAGGGAATTGTTTATAGTCAACCAAGTTTAATGGCTTATGATAATAACCTAAATAAACTTATTGCTATTGGCCAAGAAGCTTATGAAATGGTCGGAAAAGTAAATGATCACATTAGAATGGTTACTCCATTAGTTGATGGAGTTATTGCAGACTTAGATGCTGCAAAAGATTTATTAAAGCATATCTTTGACAGACTAAAAATGATGAACTTTTGAAAATCATCTGTTGTTGTGCTTGCGTGTCCGAGTGGAGTTACTGAATTAGAGCGTGATGCTTTAAAAATGGTTGCCAAAGACATGGGAGCTGACTTAGTGGTTGTAGAAGAAGAAGTTAAAATGTCTGCACTAGGTGCTGGAGTTAACATCGAATTACCTATGGGGCACTTAATTGTTGATATTGGTGGGGGAACTACTGATATTGCAATTGTTGCTTCTGGAGATGTTGTACTTTCAAGATCTGTTAAAGTTGCTGGAAACTATTTCAATGATGAAATATTGAAATTCGTTCGTGCTGAATACAACATTGCTGTGGGAATTAAAACTGCAGAAAACATTAAGAAAAACATTGGTTCATTAGTGAAATATCCAAATGAACGTTCAATGCAAATTTATGGTAGAGATATTGTTTCTGGTTTACCAAAAGAAGCAAAAGTCAATTCTGAAGAAATTAGAAATGTTCTTTTAGGAGCATTTGGACGAATTACTGATTTAGTAATTGAAGTTATGGAAAGTACACCTCCTGAATTAGCTGGAGATATCATGAAAAATGGTATCGTGTTATGTGGTGGTGGAGCATTAGTAAGAAACGTTGATAAATATTTCCATGATATTTTCCAATTACCTACAAGAATTGCAGCAGATCCTTTGAACTGTGTTATTGAAGGAACTAAAGCATACGAAAAAATAATTTTAAGAAAAATTGAAGAAGGCTTCTATGATGATAGTCAAGAAACATTCCTACAAACATTAAAAAAATAAGGTTTACACCTTATTTTTTTTCTGCTCTTTTTGTTTTTGTTTTTCTAACTTTTCTTTTGCTTTAGTTTGCTCTTTTAATTGTTTTATTTTGGCAATTTCTTCTTTTTCTTCTGGGGTTTTCTTTTTAAAGATTGAAAACACTCCATCATTTTTTTGATCTGGTAATAATAAGTTTAAGGTTACTCCTGAAACAGTTGCAACAAACATTCCAGTTAATTGGAAACCTGAATTTCCAAATGATATTGCAACTCCCGAAACTCCCATTCCTACTCCAACAGCTAATGTCACAGATAAAACAATAAAGTTTTTAGTATTACTAAAGTCAATTTTGTTATCAACCATAATTTTGACACCATTTGAGGCAATTAATCCAAATAAGATAACCCCTATTCCTCCCATTACGGGTTTTGGAATCATCATTATTAATTGATTAATTGGGGCAATGAAACTCATAGTTAATGCCATAATTGCAGCAAGTCCTGTAACTCATACACTTGCAATTTTTGTCATTCCTACAACACTTGTATTTTCAGAATAAGTTGCATTAACAGGTCCCCCAACTATACCAGCAAACATAATTGATACTCCATCAGCCATTAGTGTACGACTAATTCCAGGGTCTTTAATATAATCTCTATTTGTTAAAGTTCCAATATTAATGTGATCTCCTAAATGCTCTGTAATTGTTATCAATGAAATTGGTACAATTGATAACACAGCTGGAGCAATTTTTGATGAATCAACATTGGTAATATTTTTAAAACTTGGATATCATTCCCAATTTTTTACATCTGTTATTAAATCAGTTTCAATTAATTTAATTCCTGTAAAACTAAATGAGAAGTGAATAATAACTACAACTACATATCCAATTACTAATGCCATTAAAATTGGAACTGCTTTTAAAAAGCTTTTAGCTTTTAAAACACAGATTGCAGCAACAATAATTGTAAATAATCCAATTAAAATTGCCAATCATTGAGGATAATTCAGTCCAACTTCTTCAATTGAAGTTTTAACATCATCTCAAACTCACAATCCCATATTTTGTAATGCGCTTGTAACTGCACTCATCCCTACAATTATTACAATTGGGCCAATTACAATTGGTGAGAATGCTTTTTTAACTCATGCAGATCCAGTTCAATGAATTATGAATCCTAAGATTACATAAACTACCCCTACTGCAAAGACTGCAATAAAAACTGCATTTCCTCAATCTTGTCACCCAAGTCCAATTACTGTCATGTAAGCAAAACTACTTCCTAGATAAATTGGCACTTTTGCTGAAGTTAATGCAATATAAATTAATGTTCCAACTCCTGCACAAAATAATGCCATTGAAATATTAATAACAGTTTCTCCAGCTAATGAATTTATAACCATTGGTACAAGCACTGTGGCACCAAACATGGCAAAAACATGTTGAATTGATAAGATAATTCATTGTCCAATATTTTTAGGCCTTTGATGTGGCTCTAAAATAAGATTTACTTTCTTTTCTTCCATACTTCCTCCTAAAAAAATTACAAAAAAAATCAATTCATAAAATGAATTGATTTAAAAAGATATATATAAATTAGAAAAACGAGAAACAGATGTTTTTTCTTGAATTATTGAATTTTGTTTGATTATTTTAATCATAACTGTACCTCTTTTTTCTTAAAAATAATTATACATAGATTTTCAATAAAATTTAGTTTTTTTTATTTTTTTATAAAGTTATCCACATTTATTCATACTTTAAAAATAAATCAATGTTTATGGGGATTTAAACTATAGAAATAATAACTTTACAAAAAAATGCCAATTTATGCACATTTAAAATTTCCTAAAAAGTATTTAATTTGCTTTATTATTTTAGACAATGTATAATATGAATACATATAGTTTTATGGTTTAGGAGGAATAATATGAAATTTGAAGATCGTACATTTATTGCCTTGGACTTAGGTACAAGCAACATCCTTGCTTTCGTTGGAAAACAAGGAATAGTATATGATGAACCATCAATTATGGCTTATGACAACATTACTAACACATTAACAGCTTTGGGTAGAGAAGCATACGACATGTTAGGAAAAACTCACGATGACATTAGAATGGTTGTTCCAATTAGAGACGGAGTTATTACTGATTTAGATGCTGCAAAAGATATGTTAAAACATGTTTTTTCAAAACTAAAAATGTTAAATGATTGAAAAAACTCAATAATTTTATTAGCTTGTCCTAGTGAAGTTACTGAATTAGAGCGTGATGCTTTAAAACAAGTTGCTTACGATATGGGAGCAGAAATTGTTATTGTTGAAGAAGAAGTAAAAATGGCAGCACTAGGTGCTGGAATTAGTATTGACATGCCAAAAGGTCATGTTGTAATTGATATTGGTGGGGGAACTACTGATATTGCTATCATTTCAGCAGGAGATGTTGTTATTTCAAGATCTGTTAAAGTTGCTGGAAATGCATTTGACGAAGAAATTAAAAAATACATTCGTTCAGAATACAATGTAACAATTGGAGAAAGAACTGCAGAAAACATTAAAATGGAATTAGGTTCTTTAGCAAAATATAAAGGTGAAAGAACAATGTCTGTATTTGGTAGAGACATCGTTTCTGGATTACCAAAAGAAGCAATTATTAGTTCAGAAGAAATTAGAAATGTATTAGTAAACTCATTTAGTAGAATTACTGATTTATTAATTGAATTAATGGAAAATACACCTCCTGAATTAGCTGGAGATATCATCGGAAATGGATTTATGATTTGTGGTGGGGGTTCAAAAATTAGAGGTATTAAAGAATACTTTACTGGAATCTTCTCAGTACCATGTAAAATCTCTCCAAATCCATTAACTGGAGTTGTTGAAGGAGCAAAAGTGTTCCAAAAAACAATTAACAAAAGAATTGAAAATGATTACTATGGAAAAAACGCAAAAGACGTTAAAAAAGGTAGTCAAAGTAATTTAATTTAATAAATAAAAAAACTTCAATATGAAGTTTTTTTATTTATTTAAAATGCCAAACATAATTTGAGCATTACGGGTTGTTGAATCAATTACATCATCTTTATTTAGGTTTTTAAGTTTAGCAATTTTATCAATTGTATGGACAATTTCTTTTGAAGTATTTAATTTACCTCTATTTGGAACTGGTGCTAAATATGGAGCATCAGTTTCTACTACTAAATGATTTATTGATAGTTTTTGAACTGCTTCTTGCAAATCAATGGCATTATTAAATGTAACAACTCCTGGAATTGAAATATAATATCCTTTGTCTGTAAATTTTTTTGCCAATTCATAGCCTTTTGTATAGCAATGAACAACAGCTCTTTTAACTTCAAGTTCATCTAAAATTTCTAATGCATCATAATATGCTTGATCTGATCCATCAACATCGCGTAAATGCATCATTACTAATAAATCATTATCTAATGCAATTTGAATTTGTCTTTTAAAAATTTCCTTTTGTTTTTCTTTAAATTCATCTGTGTAGTAATAATCTAAACCTATCTCACCAATTGCAACAACATTTTCTGCATGAGCTGCAATCTCAATTTCATTTAACTCATCTTCTGTAGTTTTATCTGCTTCAGTTGGATGAATTCCGACTGCTGCATAAACATTTTCATATTTGATTGCATATTTTGTTGCTTGTTTTGAAGAATGAACATCAAACCCAACACAACAAAAATGAGTTACACCATGCATATTAGCTTCTTTAATCATTTCATCTGTTTCAATTCCAAGTTCCTTGTATCTTTTATCATTGAAATGTGTATGTGTATCAAATATCCCTGCCATATTTTTACCTACTTTCCTAAACAATATTTTTTAAAAATATTATTTATAATTTCTTCATCCGCATCTATTATACCAAGTATATTATTTAAAATATCTAAGGCATTATATAAATCTAAATTAATCATATCAATTGTAAAACCTTGATTCAAATTTTTAATTGAAGTTTGAATCAATTCAAATATTTTTTCTAAATTAATAATTGAATTCATATTTGTAATAATTGGTAAACTCGATTCTAAAACTTCTTCATTGTTTCACATTGCCTCAATTTTTTTTATAAGTGGTTCAACATTATTTTCCTTTGCACTGATAAAAATCATATCTTTAGAATTATTTTTTAAATTATGCAATTGTTTTTGATCAAGTATATCAATTTTATTTCTTACAATAATAAAATTTTTGTCTTTAATTTTTGACATGATTTCATCATCAATTTGATTATCAATTACATATAAAATTAATTCTGCTTGTGAAATTAATTTTAAACTTTTTTCAATTCCAATTTGTTCAACAGCATCTTGTGTTTTTCTAATTCCCGCTGTATCAATTAAATTTAATGTAAAATTATCAAAGTTTAATTGTCCTTCAACTATATCTCGAGTTGTTCCTTCAATATCTGTGACAATTGCTTTATCTTCATTAATTAAAGAATTTAATAAAGAAGATTTACCAACATTTGGAGCACCAAGAATTAAAGTTTGAATTCCTTCATTAATATTTTGTGCTCTTTTACTAATATTAATAATTTTTTTTAAATTATTATTTGTTAATTGTAAAACTTTTGAAATACTTTGAGAATCTGAACCCTCAATATCATCATAATCTGGATAATCAATTGAAGTTTGAATTCTTGAAATTATATCAACTAAATTTTCTTTAATATTTAAAAGTTCCTTATTATTTTGACCTGTAACTCCAATTGCATTAATTTTAAGTGCAAGTTCATTTTTTGACTCTATCAAATTGTTAATTGACTCTGCTTGAAGTAAATTAATTTTGCTATTTAAAAAAGCTCTTTGTGAAAATTCTCCTGGTTCAGCCATTCTTGCTCCATTATTTATTAAAAGAGAAATAATTTTTTTAGTAACAAGAACTCCACCATGACAATTTATTTCAACAACATTTTCACCAGTGAAAGATTTTTTATCAATAAAAGTTATTATTAGAGCTTCATCAATTAAAAAATTGTTATCATAAATTTTTCTTAACTGTTGTGTATTTTTATAAATAAGATCGTCTTTTAAAATTTTGTTTGTTATTTTAAAAGCATCACTTCCCGATATTCTAATAATACTAATAGCTTGTTTTGCTAACTTAGTGGCAGGAGCAACTATTGTGTCTTCTAAAAATAATTTATTCATATACTTATTGCCTCCAAAAGTATTATAACAAATAAAAGAAGATGGACTTTAATCCATCTTATAAATTATATTAATGTTTTTACCTGCATAAATATTTACAGACTTTGATTTTATTTTTGAATATTTAATTGCTAATTTATAAATTTGTTTTCTGTGTTTTTTTGTTATTGAATACAATTTTGTTTCTTGTTTTGTTTTAATTGTATTTAAAATTTGATCTTTAATTTTATTAATATCAAAATTCTTAATTGATAAATATAATTGATAATAATCTGCGATTGCAAAAAATAATTTTATATTAAATTTTGCAATTATAATTTGATTTAATAATTTAACAATTGCCACACGACTTTCATCAGATAATATTTCTTTATTTGCAATCATAATAATATTTTTAGAATTATCTTTATCATAAAATAGTGAGTAGGCATTAAGATTAAATATTTCTTTTAATGTTTTTTTAATTGTATTTAAAATTTCTCTTCTTAAAGAATTTGTCATAAATAAAACCACTTCTTTTGAATCACTTTTAAAAACAATATTTGTTTCTTTAAGTGATTTGTCTAAAAAGTGGTTTATTTTATTATTTATTTTTAGCATTTTTAACATGTTTTGTTTTGCTATCCAAGATTGCTTTTTCTCTTTTTTTCAAGAATCTCTTAGCTTTGTTTTCTCTTAAGAAATGGAAAGTTAAGGTTTGTGCAATTTGGAATACTGAAGAGAAAATTCAATAAATAGCTACCCCTGAGGCAATTGAACTCACAATGAAGATAAACATTACAATAAATACAATTTGGAATATTAATTGTTTTTTCTTAGCTTTCTTCTGTTGTTCTGATTCAATTTTTTTCTTTTTCTTGAACATTTGTAAAAATGTTGGTAGCATCATTGAAACAATTTGTAATGGTAGATACACAGCAATTAATGCAAAGTATGCTCAATGACCTTCTTTAATTTGTGCTCATGGTTGCTCTGTAAGTGTTATTTTTCCAACTGTTGCAATTTTTAGTGCGTGAGTCGATCTAACAACTGAGAACATGGCAAATAGAAGTGGCATTGATAAGAATTGTGTTGCAATTGAACTTAAAGGACTAATTCCTTCTTTTTTATAAAGTGCCATCAATTCTAATTGTTGTTTTTGCTTTGCAGCTGGATCTGATGAACCTTTATATTTTTCTTGAATTTCTGCTTGTTTACCTTGTAATGAAGTCATACGTTCTTGATTAGCTTGAGTTTTTCAAGTAAATCCTAAAACAATTCCTCTAACAATCAATGATGTAAAGAATATTGCAAAGATTGCAGATACCCCATAATTTGATTTATTTTGACTTAGTAAACCTGCAGCATCAGTTCCAGAAAATAATCTAATAAACCCTACAAGTAAGAATGATAATGGGTATACAAAGAATCCATAAAATGGTGATCCAGTTTCTGTGAATGCCTGACCTCAATTTGAAATTACTTTATATTGGTATTCACTAATTGTTCCATCACTTTTTAAAACAAACCAGTGGGTCTTATTACCAAAATCATCTAGACTTTTAATAATAATTTCAAACCCAACTCCTGGTGCATAAATTTTATTTCCAGCCATATCAGTTACAGGTGAAACTACATAATCTGCTTGATACATTTGTACACAACCTCAAAGCATTGAGATTATAACAAACACAAACAATACTAATTTAGTTCATCCTCAGATGACTTTTAATATGTCTTTCTTGGTTTTTTTTCCTTTGCCACCATTATTCAAATACTTTGAATAATCTTGTTTATACAAATGATTCACCTCTCATCTTAACAAATTTTTGTTAGTAATCTATTTAATTCATTTGAATTATATTCGTATGATCTTTTTAAATACTCATTTCTAGCCATTATTATTATATGTTTTTTTTCCTCTTTAAGATTAATTAATTTATTATAAATCATCATTCTTATTTGTCTTTTAACTTTATTTCTAATAACAGCATTTCCCAGTTTCTTTCCAACTGAGATTCCATATTTAAAATTATCTTTTGCTTCTAGAAAATATATTATTAATGTTTTAGATTTCAAAAAATGTCTTTTAGAAATTATCTTTTGAAATTCATGGTTTTTTTTAATAATATTTATATTTTTCATAGATTAAGCAGATAATTTAGCTCTACCCTTAGCTCTTCTAGCTTTAATAACTTTTCTACCATTTTTAGTAGCCATTCTAGCTCTGAAACCATGAGTTCTAGCGTGTTTAATTTTACTTGGTTGTCATGTTCTTTTCATAGTGCTTCCTCCTTTTTAAAACAAAACTTCATTTAAAATTATATCTTATTTAATTGTCATATTTTAAAGAAGTTTAATTTTATTAATTTATAACTTGTGTACAAGAATATTAATAATTTAATATGTGGATAACTATTAAAAATATCTATTAATACTAATTAGTTTAGATTATAGTTATAAAGGTTTGAATAAAAAAATATCATTTTTTAGACTTATACACATTTTAAAAAAATATTCTTTTATAATGTAATTGTTGATATTTTGGAGGAAATTAAT